>JAJXWN010000262.1 GCA_021781595.1 bacterium
TTACACCCTTTGCCTTTAGCGCGGCGACATAGGCATCGAGATCGCCGTCGGCTTCGATGGCGAGGTGTTCGTAACGATTGCCGAGTTCGTACGGCGGATGGGCTTCCAGGTCGTACACCAACTCAACGTACGCGTTCCAATCGTTGCCGACGAACGCCATGTCGGCGTTGCCCGGATAGTGATACGGTCCGTCCAGCAAGCGTAACCCAAGTTTCTCGGTATAAAAATCGATCGACTCCTGCATGTCGTTGACGAATATCGAGGTGTGTAGAAAACGCGGCATCGACAGCCTCCTAGCAGGTTGCGGAAAAACCCCCGCCACCGTCTCGAACCCGCCTGTTTCGCCGAAAGCTTCGTTTCTCTTCGGTCACAACGCTACGGCGTTGCTTCCTCATCGCTCCTCGTTTCGACGAAACATTCGGGCCCGATCCGGATACCGCGGGTTTTTCCGCAACCTGCTAGTGCAAAAAATAGCGGTGTGATGCGAAGATCAGCGATACTCCCGCGCGATCTGCGGCGCCGATCACCTCCGCGTCGCGCACGGAACCTTCGGGCGCGATGATCGCCGTGCATCCCGCTGCAGCCGCAGCTTCGAGCCCGTCGGCGAACGGAAAGAAGCCGTCGCTCGCGCACGCGGCGCCGTGCGCGCGTTCGCCAGCGCGCTGCCCGGCGATCTGCACGGCGCTCAGGCGGTTGGTCTGGCCCGCGCAGATGCCGCGCGTCACGCCGTCCTTCACGACTGCAACGCCGTTGCTCTTGACGTGGCGCACGACATCCCAAGCGAAGGCGAGGTCGTGCCATTCCTGCGCCGATGGCTGGCGGCGGCTCACGACCAGCCACGACTCCGGTCGAAAGCCGGGCTCCTCTTCCTCCACCAGCACGCCCCCGAGCGCGCTGCGCACGCGCAACTCGCGCTGCAACTCGTCCGGCAGCCCGGGACTGTAGCGCATGATGCGAAGGTTTTTCTTGCGCGCCAGCACGGCCAGCGCGTCTTCGTCGAACTGCGGGGCGGCGACGATCTCCAGAAAAAAGCGCGCCAGCGTCTGCGCGGCCGCCACGTCGACGCGCGCGTCGACGGCGACGACGCCGCCAAAAGCCGAGACCGGGTCGGCCGCCAGCGCCTCGCCGACCGCTTTGGCCACGGTCGAGCGCTGCGCGACGCCACACGGTACCGTATGCTTTACCACGGCGGCACGCACGAACCGCTCGCGGCACGAACCAAACTCCGCCCCGAGCGGGGCGCGGGAAAGCAGCCGCAGCGTCGCGTCGAGATCCAGCAGATTGTTGTATGAAAGCGCTTTGCCGTGCAACTGTTCGGGAAGCCGCCCGCGCCCGCTCAAGTAGAAGGCCGCGCGCAACTGCGGATTGGTGCCGTACCGCAACCGCTGCGCGAGCGGCATCGTCAAGAGCAGCGAGCCCGGCAACTCGCTCGGCAAGAACTCGCCACCCCCGGCCAAATAGTGCGCGATCGCTGCGTCGTACTCTGCGGTGCGCTCGAAGGCCGCGATCGCGAGGCGGCGGCGCAAACCGGCGTCGGGCCCGCCCGCCGCGCATGCGGTGAGGAACGCATCGTACTGCGAAGGATGGCTCAAAACGCAGACGCGCTCGAAGTTCTTGGCGGCCGCGCGCAGCAGCGCTACGCCGCCGATATCGATCTGTTCGATCGCCTCCGCGAGCGTCGTGCCAAGCTCGGCGATGGTGGATTCGAACGGGTACAGATTGACGACGACCGTCGAGATCGCCGGTATCGCCCGAGATAACGCGTCCCGAACGTGCTCCGCGTTTCCACGGTCCATCAGGATCGCGCCGAACACCTTCGGGTGCAGGGTTTTCACGCGGCCGCCGAAGAGTGCAGGAAACTCCGTCAGCCGCTCGACTTCAAGCGCATCGATGCCGCGCGCGTTCAGAAACTCGCGCGTACCGCCGGTTGCGTAAATGACGGTGCCCTGCTCGACCAGCGCCCGCGCAACCGCGTCGGCTCCGTCCTTCTTCGAGAGCGAGAAGAGCGCCGCGTCAGGCAAGCGCCGGCTCTCCCTCACGCGGCGAGAGCTGCGCGGAGACGATCGAACTGACGCCGGGTTCGCCCATCGTTACGCCGTACATGCGTTCGGCCATCTCCATCGTCTGCTTATTGTGCGTGACGACGATCATCTGCGCGTCGCCTACGAGCTCTCGCACCATCTGCGAGAATCGCTCTACGTTCGCATCGTCCATCGCCGCATCGACCTCGTCGAGCAGGTAGAATGGTGACGGCCGAACGGCGATGAGCGCGAAGATCAGCGCAGCGGCGGTCATCGCGCGCTCGCCGCCGGACAGAACCGCGAGCGGCATCGATTTCTTGCCGGGCGGCGCAACCGCAATTTCGATACCGGTCTCCGAGAGATTTTCCGGGTTGGTCTGCCACATCTTCGCTTGGCCGCCCGGAAACAATTTGACGAACGTCTGCGCGAAAGCACCGGCGACGGCTTCGAACGTTTCGTTGAAGCGCACCTGCGTCTGCTGTTCGATTTCGCGGATCGACTGCAGCAGCGTCTCTCGCGCGCGGGTGAGATCGTCCAGCTGCTCGCGCAGAAACGTTTCGCGCCGCGCGAGCTCGTCTCGATCCGCTTCCGCGTTCAGATTGACGTTCGAAAGGCGCGCCAACTCCTCGCGCAGACGCGGGAGTTCGTCGGTGACGCCGTCGGACTCGCCGG
>JAJXWN010000046.1 GCA_021781595.1 bacterium
CGGCGCGGGGTGACGATGAAGTCGCGCGGCGAGCCTCGGTGTTCTGGACGAAAATCTTCGCGATCAACTTCGCCGTCGGCGTCGTCACGGGAATCCCGATGGAGTTCGCGTTCGGAACGAACTGGGCGCCGTTCTCGGCGAGGGCCGGTGCGGTGATCGGGCAACCGTTGGCGATGGAGGGCGTCTATGCGTTTTTCCTCGAGTCGGTCTTTCTCGGCATCATGCTCTACGGTCGACATCGCGTTTCGCCGAGGCTCTATGCGTGGTCGGCGACGCTCGTCGGCATCGGCTCCTGGCTCTCGGGGTTTTTCATCGTCGCGACCGACGCGTGGATGCAACATCCGGTCGGCTATCGCATGGCGAGCGACGGAAGCATTCGGCTCGTCGATATCGGCGCGTTGTTGTTCTCGCCGTTTGCGTGGTGGCAGTACGCGCACGTTCTCGTCGGTGCGCTCGTCGCCGGATCGTTCATCGTTGCCGGCGTCGGCGCCTATTATCTCCTCGCGGAGCGAAACATCGAAGACGGCCGCCGCTACGTTCGGCTCGGCGTCCTCGTCGCGCTCGTCGCATCGGCACTCGTCATTTTTCCCACCGGCGATCGAAACAGCGCCGACGTCACGAAATATCAGCCGATAAAACTGGCGGCGATGGAGGGGCTCTTTCACTCGACGAACGGCGCGCCGCTGGCGATTATCGGCATGCCCGATACGCAGCGACGCGAACTGATCGATCCCGTCGTCGTGCCGAATGTACTGAGTTTCCTTGCGTACGGAAATTTCACTGCGAACGTCAAGGGCCTCACCGGGTACGCCGATACGCTGTGGCCCCCCGTCGCGCTGACCTACTACGCCTATCACGTGATGGTGGGCCTCGGAACGATCTTCATCGCCGTCGCCGCGCTTGCGGTATTGCTATTGTGGCGCGGGCGCCTCACGAGTTTTCGTCCGCTGCTCTGGGTTTTGATGCTGGCGATGCCGTTTCCGTACATCGCCAACGAAGCCGGCTGGGTGGTGAGCGAGGTCGGGCGACAACCGTGGGTGATCTACGGCGTGATGCGCACCGCCGACGCGGCCTCGACGAACGTCGCCGCGGGTGAGACGATTTTTACGCTCATCGGATACGTCGGCATGTATTTTTTGCTCGGGTTGCTCTTTATGCTGTTCGTCTTGCGTGAGATTGGGCTCGGCCCGAACGTGGCAACGCACGCGACGCAGGAGGCCGAAGTATGAACATCGCTGCGTTCGCGCTCCTCGCGACGACGATCGCGATCTACGTCGTGCTCGATGGGTACGATCTCGGCGTCGCGACCGTCGCGCCGTTAGTCGCGCGCGGTGCCGCGCAGCGCGCGGCGGCGATGGAGAGCATCGGCCCGTTCTGGAACGGGAACGAAGTCTGGCTCATCGCCGCGGGCGGCCTCCTCTTCGCGCTCTTCCCGCGCGCCTACGCATCGGCGTTCAGCGGCTTTTATTTGCCGTTCACCGTCGTGCTCTGGCTGCTGATGTTTCGCGGCATCTCGCTGGAACTGCGCAACCATCTCGCGAGCGATCTTTGGCGCGGGTTCTGGGATACCGCATTTACCGGGGCGAGCGCGCTGCTCGCCGTGCTCTTCGGCGTCGCACTGGGGAACCTCGTGCGCGGCTTGCCGCTCGGTGCGAACGGTTATTTCCTCGGTCGCTTCGCATTTCTCCTCAACCCCTACGCGCTCGGCGTCGGCATCTTCGCGCTGCTCGCGCTCGCGCAGCACGGACTCGCATTAATAACGCTGCGAACCGACGGCGAGCTCGCCGAGCGCTCGCGCAGACTGCTTGCGCGGCTCTGGTGGGGCGTGCTGCTGCTTTACTGCGCGACCACGCTCGCGAGCCTCGATCTGCGCAGCGGAACGACGGCCGAGGCGCCGATGCGGCTCGCTCCGATGGTCGTGCTCTCCCTGGTAGCGCTCGGCGCGGTGCACTGGTTCACGCGGAGCGGCAAGCCGGGGCCGGCCTTCGCGGCATCCTCCCTCTTTCTCGCCTCGCTCGTGCTGGCGGCGGCGATCACAATGTATCCGTACCTGCTGCCTGCCTTCCCGGCGGGGAGCGGCGGCATCGACGTCACGAACGCCGGGACCGGGGCGCTCGGCACGGCCCGAACCCTCGCGCTCACGCTGCCGGGGCTCGCCGCGGTCGTGACCTACAGCATCTTCGTTCTCCGGCGCATGCGGGGAGACCAAAAATCGACGAGTGCGCGCTGACGCGGGTCCGCCGCGTTCTGCTGCATTGACAAACATTCTAATGAACAATAGAATGTTGGAATGAAAACCGAGGCGAACTCCGCCCCTCGGCGGCTCAAAGATACGCTCTACGAACACTTCGCACGAATCGGGAAGGCGACCAGTAGCCCGAAGCGACTGGAGATGCTCGATTTGCTCTGCCAAGGGGAAAAGAGCGTCGAAGAATTGGCCTTGCACGCTCAGATCGATTGTAAGAATGCGAGCGCTCATCTGAAAGTGCTCTCCGCGAGTCGCCTGGTGACGGCACGTCGAGAGGGGAAGCGCGTCTTCTATTCAGTCGCCGACGACAGCGTCTGCGATTACTGGCTCGCAACGCGAACGATGGCCGAGAAGCGCTTTGCCGAGATCGATCGTGTTGTGAAGTGTTATTTTGACGATCGCGAAACGATGGTCGCTTACGATCGCGACGTGCTCCTCGGGAAAGCGCGCCGGAAGGAGATCGTCGTCCTCGATGTTCGTCCAAGAAGTGAGTACGATCGTGCGCACCTACCGCACGCGCGCTCCGTTCCGATCGATGAATTGGAACGATGCATAGCGTCCTTGCCGCGCAATAAGCAGATCGTTGCGTACTGCCGCGGGCCGTATTGCGTCCTTTCTCATCAAGCATCGACAATGCTGCGCGAGCGCGGATTCGATGTGCTTCGCCTTCCCGACGGCGTGCTGGAATGGCAGAATGCCGGTCTTCCGCTCGCCACGTCATCATCATCATTATCATCGAAGGAATAAACGCACGTGACGAACTTGTTTGTCTTGAACGATCCACCCTACGGAACCGAACGTAGCTACAACGGCCTGCGGTTGGCCATCGCACTTGCAATGAAAGGCGAGCGCGTACAAGTGTTTCTCATCGGCGACGGAGTTGCGTGCGCGAAGCGCGGCCAAAAAGTGCCGCCCGGATATTATAATATCGACGCGATGCTTCGCAACGTTCTTCGCCACGGTGGGGCGGTTGGCGTCTGCGGCTCCTGTATCGATGCGCGCGGGATCTCGGACAGCGAGCTCGTTGAAGGGGCGCAACGAAGTTCTATGGACGAACTGAC
Organism: bacterium; assembly: GCA_021781595.1. Classification (GTDB taxonomy): domain Bacteria; phylum Vulcanimicrobiota; class Vulcanimicrobiia; order Vulcanimicrobiales; family Vulcanimicrobiaceae; genus JAJYFL01. Next base: position 3,310 of record JAJXWN010000046.1, read on the forward strand.
GGGGTGGACGATCGCCGCCGACAAAGTCTTGGTATTTTGAACGTGGCGCGCACCGCAATCGTGTTAGGGGCGGGAACCGGGGGGATCGCCGCTGCGAACGAAATAAGAAAGTGCTGCGAGAAAAACGATCGCGTGCTCCTCGTCGATCGAAACGAACGTTTTCTCTTCGCTCCATCGCTCTTGTGGCTCGCCGTGGGCGCGCGCCGATCGAAGGAAATCCAGCGTCCGGTGCGCGAGCTCGTACGTTCGGGCGTCGATTTTCTCTGTGGAGCGATCGAATCGATCGATCCCGCTTCCCGCACGATCGCTCTCGACGGGCGAAGCATGAGCGCCGACGCGCTCGTCGTCGCGCTCGGCGCTTCCTTAGCGCCGGAGAGCATTCCGGGGCTCGCGCAGGCCGGGCACAATTTTTATACGCTCCCCGGTGCGGAGTCACTCCGAGATGCGCTCGCCGCCTTTCAGGGCGGAAGAGTGCTCGTCCTGACGGCGAGCCCCGCCTATAAATGCCCCGCAGCTCCGTACGAGGCCGCACTACTCGTCGACGCTTTCCTGCGCAAGCGCGGTCTGCGCGAGAAGAGCGCCATCGCGATGTATGCAGCCGAGGCTGCGCCTATGGCCGTCGCCGGCCCCGCTATATCGGCGGCGGTTGTCGCGATGCTTGGGGAGAAGGAGATCGTCTATGCGCCGAATCGGCAGATTCTCTCCGCCGACCCGGCAACGAACGTCGTGACGTTCGCCGACGGCTCTTCCGAAACGTACGACCTTCTCGCGTACGTTCCACCGCATCGCCCTCCCTCGGCGCTCGCGGGCTCGGGGCTCGTCGGCGAGAACGGCTGGATTCCGGTGGATCGGGCGACCCTCCAGACGGGTTTCGCCGGCGTTTACGCAATCGGCGACAATGCGACGATTGCGCTGCAAATGGGGAAACCGCTGCCGAAGGCCGGCGTCTTTGCCTACGCACAGGCGAAAATCGTTGCACGCAATCTCGTGGAAGAATGGCGCGGAAGAGCAGCGCTCGCCCGATTCGACGGCCATGGCGCCTGCTTCGTGGAGACCGGCGGGATGAGGGCGGCGATGGGATCGGGGAACTTCTTCGCCGAGCCGACGCCGACGATCGCCCTTCGCCCTCCTTCGCTCTGGCTGCACCTCGCGAAGGTGCTCGTCGAACGGCGGGGACTTGGGAAGTGGCCGTTTTTGTGGCGTTGACCGCGGAGCGAAGAAGTGCTAACGTCCTTGGCAGATGGCAGGGAATGTATTTCGCCCAAGCGTCGGCGGCTCGGCCGCCGTCTTGGGACCGCTCGAGAGCGAGGTGCTCAACGCGCTGTGGGAGATCGGCGGATCGGCGACGGTCGCCGAGATCGTCGAACGGCTCGCCCGTACCGGCCGCAACGTTCACTATTCGTCGGCGAAAACGACGCTCAACACGCTGACCGAAAAGGGGCATTTGACGAAGAGTTCGCGCGGCAAAGCCAATGCGTTCGCCGCAGTGCTGACGCGCGCGCAATTCGAAGAGCGAATCGTCGGCGGCGTTCTCAACGGCCTGATGCGCAATTACCGTAGCCCACTGATCGCGAACTTGGCGGAAACGCTCGCATCCGACGATGAGTCGCTCCGAGAATTCGAACGTCTGCTCGAGCTACGGCGTTCTGAATTAAAGTAGCCATGAACGAAGTCGCCTCCGTCGTCCTACAATGCATTCTTTCCGGAGCGGTATTAAGCTCGCTCTGTGCGGCAATCGTCATTCCGCCGCTGGCATGGCTCGGTGTTCGAATCCTTGGGCCGACGATCGTCGCGATGCACGACGATCGCCCTCGGCAGGCGGGCGCCGCTGCCTTTGCGGCCGCTATGCCCGGCGCCTTGTTTCTTATTCTCGTCTCAATAGGCTTGGCGGTGGGCCCAAAATCGCCGTGCTTGGAGATGCCGGCAGGGAAGGTGCTCTACGCGCTACTGCTTGGCCTCACCTTATTCACCATCGTGCGCGCACTGATGCGCGCACGAATGCGCAGGCGCGAACTCGCCACGCTCCTTGAAGGAGCACTCCCTGCGCAAGGCCGCGCGGCGGCGATCGCACGCGCGGTGGGCGTCACCCTGTACGAGCTTCCCGAAAATCGTAGGTGCTCGGTCTTCGTGGCGAAGGCGCCGCATTTGGCCGTCTATATTTCTTCGTTTGCACTGCGTCATTTCAGCGAAGCCGAACTTACCGCAGCGCTCCATCACGAGCGGGCGCATATCGCCCGTAACGACCATTCGATTGCTTTATGGCTCTCCTTTCTTACCGATCTCGTTCCATTTCACGTCGGCGATATCGTCGATGTTTATCGTCTCTCTCGCGAATTTTGTGCCGATGAAAACGCCATTGTCCATGTCGATCGCACGACGCTCGCGTCGGCGTTGCTTTGCGTCGCGCGTGGCGGAGCGCTTCACGCGCCGATCGGTACGTTAGCCTTTGCCGAACGGGAGGCCATTCTCGGACGGCTCGATGTCCTGCTCCGCCCGGGGTGCGACCCCTCGGAAAACAGGTGGCGTCGTACCTACGTCACGGCGGCGCTTGCGCTCATGTTCGCCCTCGGCGTTGCCGCACCGATACTGAGTGAGTTTTTCTTTGCTTGCACGACTTCGAGGTTCATGGGATGATTCGCCGGATTACTTTTTTTTGTGCTGTAGTGCCAATTGTCTTGGCACTACAGTGGGCCTACGTCTTCGCCGCGCCTATTCAGGCGAAAATTGGGCGGGCGCGTATCGCCGTCGTTGCCTCGCCCGAACCGCTGCAGATTGGGGTAACGAGCTTCACGGTTACCATCGCCGGTCTTTCTAAACAACGCTTGTCGCATCTCCAGGTTCGCTACAGCACGCTCATGCCGTCGATGCAAATGCCCGGCCCCAGCGGCAGCGCGGTACGAGTTCCCGGGCGCCCCGACGCCTGGCGTTTTACCGTCAACTTTAACGCCGCGACGCTGTGGAGGCTCCGGGTGAACCTATCGGGCGCGCTCGTCGGAAGCGTCGACGCAAATCTTTCCGTGGCGCCGGCAACGAACGCGACGAAGAAGAGATTAAAGCCGACTCTCGCCTCACGCTCGGGCGGCGGAGCGATGGGCGGTACCGCGTCGGGCGGTGCGATGGCGGGCATGGGGCAGAACGCCGGTGGTGATGCGAGTGCATGGCGCGATGCGAGCTTTGCCCTTATCGCAACCATCCTCATCGGCGTGCTCGTGCTCGCGCGCGAACGTCGCCCGGCGACCATCGGCATGGTCTTGGTTGCGAGCGTGGTGGTTCTCGGAATCGCATTTGCGCAGTCAAAGTATGCAGCGAGCACGGGTGCGATGGCGTCGATGGGGAATGCGCGCGGCTCGGCGCCGGTCCCGGTTACGTTGGCGACGATCGTGCATGCGCGCAACGGCACGACGATCGACGCCCCAGCGGAGCTCGAACCATATTTTGTCCAAGATATCGTCGCGCGCACGGCTGGGGTTCTTACCGATTTTCACGCCTATACCGGCAGTAGCGTGAGCGCGGGCCAGATCGTCGCACGTTTAAGCGAGCCCGAGCTTCAAATCGATGCGCAAGCCGCCGCAGCGGCTAGGCGGGCGGCGCTAAATGAACGCCTCTCCGCGCAAGAAGATGCATCCGCGCTGCGGGCCGATCTTTCGGCACAACGCGAAAACCTTCGCTACTGGAATGCCGAGATTGCACGCGAGAGAACGTTATTGCGTGCGGGCGCCGTTTCGGTCCAAGAATACCAGAGCGAACGAGCGCGGGCCTTTGCCGCCCGGTCGTCATACGCGGCGACGCGGGCAAAGCTCGCAGGGGCAAATGCGTCGATAGGTGCGGCACAGGCTCGCGTGATGCAGGCGACTGCGAACGCGCGCGCGCGAGGCGTTCTTGCGGGATACACCGATGTCGTCGCACCGAATGATGCCGTCGTCATGAAGCGTCTGGTAGATCCGGGCGTTTTCGTCGAACCAGGGACGGCAATTTTACAAGTGGCCGTCGTGAGCAAGCTGCGAGTACGCGCGCAGATCGCGCAGCAGAATCTTGCGGGCCTCCGAACGGGAACGCCGATGGACGTTGTCCTCGGTGGTGGCACGGTGTTACATGGGCGAGTTAGTTCGCTCTCGCCCGTCGTCGCCCGAGGCACGCATACTGCGCTCGCCGAGACGATCGTGGCAAACCCCGGAGACCGGTATCAACCGGGGAGTTTCGTGCATGTCATTCTTCACCCGTCGTTCCCGGCACGTGGTAATGCTTATGCGGTTCCTTCGGCCGCACTCGTGGGTGGAGCGACGACCGCACTCTGGATCGATGCACATGGTCGGGCGCGGCGCGTTGCGGTGAGCGTGCTCTCCGATGACGGAACCGAGGCACGCGTCAGCGGCCATCTTCGCGCCGGGATGCGAGTCGTCGTCAACGGCGCAAGCGAGCTGGAGGAAGGGCAGCCGATTGCGAGCGTGATGCCGTGATCGAGCGCATCGAAGATTCCGAGCGGAGCGTTGCAGCTTGGGCGCTTCGCAACCCCTATACAATCTTTGCCGCATTCGTCGCCATCGTCGTCGGCGCGATCGCCGCGGCGCTCTTCTTGCTTCCTTCGCGCATGATGCCGTACGTGCAGAGCCCACTGATCTCGGTTATAACGATGACGCCTGGTTACTCGCCGCAAGAAGTCGAAAGGTATTTCACAAAACCAATCGAGGAACGGATGACCGATCTCCGAGGAGTGCGGTACATACGTTCGTACTCGCAGCAAGGGATCTCTACCGTCACGCTGCAGTTTCATTACGGTGCGAACATGCAGCAAGCGCTCGTCAACGTGCAACAGCTCGCAAAGCAGGCCGAGGCGGAGCTTCCGTACGATCGTGCAAATCTCAAACCAAGCTATGTAGTGCCGGTCGATCCACTCAATACGCCGGTACTTCAACTCGCGGTCACGGGGACGGGGTGGGACCCGGTGGCGTTGCGGCAATTCGTTGCCAACACCGTGGTGGACGATCTTAAGAGCGTACCGGGAGTACAGATTGCGTTTCCCTTCGGCGGGCTGCAACGACAACTTCGGGTAAATGTAAATCGTAACGCCCTCGCAGCCGATCGTCTTTCGATTCTTGCCGTCACCGATGCGATAGACGCTCAAAACGCCGGTCGTTCCGCCGGTACCATTACCGGTGGAGCCTATGAAACGCAAGTTCGCGGAGATCAAGCGGCTGCTTCTGCGCAGAACGTAGCCGATTATCCCATCGTAACGGAAGATGGCCGAACGGTCTACGTTCGTGACGTTGCGGCGGTGCGCGACGGTGCTGCCGAAGTGCGCTCGGCATACCGGTTTAACGGCAAGAGCGCCGTCGAACTTTCGATCGTCCAGGACCCGAACGCAAGCTCACCGCAGGTTATCGCTGCGGTCATGGAGCGCATCAAGAACATTGAAGCCCAGCACCCGGGCTTGCATTTTTCACGCGCCTACGATAACTCACGATTCGTTCACGATCTCACGCGCAATATGATCGAAGAGTTGGTCGTGAGCGTTTTTTTGGCCGGAATCGTATTGCTCGTGTTCTTGGAGGATGCGAGCGCCACGCTCATCGTCCTGACGACGATTCCGACCTGCCTCGCCCTCGCCGTCGCGCTCTTCGTGCCGATGCACCTGTCCATAAATAGCTCGACGCTCATCGGCCTGCTGTTGGCGATCGGGCGTCTCGTCGATGACTCTATCGTCGTCATACATTCGGTCCACCGAAAACTCGATGCGGGCGAATCCCCGGTCCGCGCAGCGATTGACGGTACGATGGAGGTAATCGTGCCGATCGCCGCGGCGACGGGCGTCATGGCCCTTGCGGTCGTTCCCTTGCTTTCAAGCGGCGGTATAACCCAAATCATGTTCGTCGGCCTGGTGTGGCCGATCATCTTTGCCTTGCTTGCATCATTGTTGGTTTCCGTAACGCTCACTCCGTTGCTTGCGGCCTATTTGTTCCAGAGAGCCGACCGCCGTTCGCCATTCCGCACGCGCCTCGATGGAGCGGTGTCGCGAGTGTTGCGCCCGGCGCGTGCGGCACTGAGAAAGCTCGATGCGGCGTATCGGCGTGGGCTCGCATGGAGTTTGGAGAATCGCGGGCTCGTGCTTGCGGGCGCGGCGTTGCTCACCTATCTCGGCATCTCGTTGTTGCCCTTCATCGGCCAGGAGATGATGCCGCTGGCGGATACTGGGCAAGCGTATGGATTTCTAGAAATGGAACCCGGCACGTCGTTTGCCGCCACAAATCGTGCTAGTCGGCGTTTCGAAGCGATGCTTTTGAAAAATAGAGACGTGGAACGCGTTTCGGCATCGATCGGTGAAGAAAACGGCGGAAACTATTTTACCGGCGGCCCGATGAACGGCGTGAATGACGCGTCGTATATGATTACGTTCAAGTCGAAGGGGCAGCGGCATCGGTCAATCTGGCAGCTCATGGATGCACTTTACGCGCGCGCGACGACAACGATTCCCGGTGTTCGACGCCTCGAACTCAAGGAGATGGGAGCCGACGTTATGGCGAGCAACGATGCGCCGGTCGAGGTGCTTGTATATGGCCCCAATCGAAAAGAACTCTATCATTTAGCCGATATTGTCGCGCGGCAGGCAAAAAAAATTCCCGGGCTCTATGAAGTCTCCACGAGTTCGTCCTATACCCAACCCCAGCGGGATCTCATCGTCGACCGGACGCGTGCGTCGCAGATCGGTCTCACCACGCGCGACGTTCAAGAGCAGGCATATTATGCGCTGCACGGCGGATTTACGACGGGGTACTTCAATCCACCTAACGTCCGCCACGATACGATTCTCGTGCGTTATGCCGACGGGCAGCGTCGGCGCACGAACGATATCGCTGCGGTGCAGATTGTCGGTAAAGGCGGCCAAATTGTGCCGCTCGACGCAATCGCGCGCATCGAGCGCAGCGTCGGCCCATCGCTCGTCGAACAGGATGGACTCCAAAACGGCGTATCGGTGCTCGGTTTCTATCGGCGCGGCGGCCCCGGCGAAATGGCGTTGGATATGGACATTTTGCAGCGCGGCATGGCAGCCGTTGCGTTCCCCCGGGGGTATGGAATGAAGATGCGTGGCGATATGACCGAAATGGCAGTAAGCTTCAATCGTTTGCTCGGCGCGATGGCGGTAGCCGTGTTATTTGTGTTCTTGCTGCTCGTCGCTCAGTTTCGTTCGTTCGTTCAACCGCTCGTCATGCTGTTTTCGATTCCACTACAATTGCTTGGAATGTTTGCCGCGTTACTACTAGCCCATCAAAATTTATCGACCGTATCGATTTTAGGCATCGTCGTAGCCAACGGCATGGCGGTGAGTAACGCGATTCTCTTGCTCGATCTGATCATTCGCAAACGTAAAGAAGGGATGAGACGCCGCGATGCGATTCTCTATGCAGGCCCGATACGGCTGCAGCCGATCCTTATGACGACGATCGTCAGCCTGATCGTGCTGGTGCCGGTTGCATTTTTCCCGAAGACCGGTATCGATGCGTATTCGCCGCTTGCAACCGTCATTATCGGCGGGCTCTCGATATCGACGGTGCTGACGCTCTTTGTCGTGCCGGTCCTGCACGATCTGTTCGACGATCTTCCGGAATGGTGGAATCGCTCGCTGTTGCGCCGGTCGGGGGCCGGGGCGGCGAAAATAGAGGCAATCGATGCGTAGGAACGTTTGCGTTACCGTTGCTCTTTTGGTTGTGAATCTGCTCGTGCCTTTGCCGTTGTCGGCGAAGCCTTTGCGATGGGACGGCCCGCTCGGCGAATCACAAGTCATAGCGCGGGCGCGAACCTCGTTTGAGGCGCGGCTGGCGACATTAGGCGCCGAATATGCTGCCGAGCGCGCGCGCTCGGAACGATCGTCGGCTCTACCGCAGGTGTCGGTGAGCGAAACCACCATGAAGTCGACGCTCACGCAACTGGGAATGCCGGCGGCCCGACAAACGTATGCATCGCTGAACGTAAGCCTGCCGCTTTTTTCCCCGCAGGCGTGGGCGGCCACGCGCGCCGCGGGCTCGAGTGCATTTGCGGCCCGCGCGACTGCGGCGATGGCTGTGAACCAGGCCGTTAGCGAGGCCGTCGTTGCTTACGATGCGGCGGCGCTCGCTCGGGCAGTCGTAGGGCAGCGCGCGATCGATCTCCGCGATCAACGGTCGCACCTTGCGTATACCGAAGAACGCGTGCGAAGCGGCGCGGAACCGCGTTACCTCATCGCGCGCGACGAAGCGGCGCTCGCGCAGGCGGAACAGTCGGAAAGGGACGCGCGTGCCGATGCGGTGCGTGCCGTTCACGAACTCGAAGTACTCTTGAACCTCGACCTTGCATCCAAACCTGTTCTCGCACTCAATACTCCGTCGCCGACGTTCGCTCTTAACGTGGCTGCACTCGAGCGGCTGGCGGAAACGCAGCGTCCCGACGTCGTCGCCGCCGAGCGTTCCGTTCGCGCCGCGCGCCAACGTGTGGCGGCTGCGCGCGATGGCTTTTTGCCGACGATCTTTGCTACCATGCAAAGCTATAACGGCACCTCGAACCCGGCGTTAGGGAATGCCGGGGCGCAAATTGGTGTAACGGCTACGCTCCCGCTCTTCGATGGTGGATCGCGCGGTGCCGCGGTCCGACTCGCGCAACTCGAGTACGACCGTGCGAGGATCGAATTGGCTCGCACAAAACTTCGGGCGCGGGCCGACGTTCTCGATGCGTCGACCGATCTGAAGACCGCGCGGCTAAACCTCGCCACGGCAAACTCCGAATTACGCAGCGCGAAAATCGACATGCGCGTCACCAATCTGCGCGCTCGTGCGGGCAAGGGCATCGAACTGGAGGTCCTCGATGCGCTCGCGACGTTAGCCGGCGCTCGCGAGACCGTTCTCCGCGCAACCGCTCGTTACGATGATGCGCTTGCCCGGCTCCATGCCGCCGTAGGCGACTATGCGCCGCGATAACGGAGCGGCAGGAGACACCTGGTTCTTTCGGGTCGCAGGCGCCTCCCTGCCCCCACGGCGCTTGACGCTGCTGCTGTTCCCGGGTAGAATCCGGAGGTTGTCGCGGGCTAGCCCCGCGGCGGTTCCCTTCTTGTCCCTTCACCCCGAACTCTAGGAAGCCTCGATA
>JAJXWN010000263.1 GCA_021781595.1 bacterium
ATATCCCGACGTCGCCGAGCCCGATGGTCTCGATCTTCTGGAGATTGCGGTGCGTCTCTATGCGCCGCCGGTCGAAACGCTCTTCGAACTCGCCGTGCGCGTGCGCGAGCTTGCGTACTTGCAAGCCTACCTCGAACGCATCGCCGGAGGAAACGGCCCGCGCGAGGTGGTGCGACTCGCTGACGGGCTCTTCGAACTCACCTTTGCGCCGAGTCGGCGCGGGCCCGTCTTAATGGGGGTGATGTTGCGCGATGTCGAGCGCGCCCACGTGCGCGTCGAATATCTCGTCACGCTCGAGCCGCATCACATCGGGAGAGCCGCCGCGCGGCTCGATGCGAGTTTACGGTAGGCTGCGCGGGATCTTAGACGGCGCGGGTGACGCGCTTGGCGCGCAGGCAGCCGGTGCAGACGCGAGCGGTGCGATGGGTGCCGCGGACGTCAATTTTGACGGCCTGAAGGTTGGGCAACCAACGACGCTTGGTTTTGTTCATGGCGTGGCTAACGTTGTTGCCGGACATCGGCCCTTTGCCACAGACTTCACAGCGCTTCGCCATTTGAGTCGGTTCCTTACAACGGTGATGCGACGAAAGTCGCGGGTGGTAGCGGGCCGCAGTACGGCTCGCAAAAGCCTGGGTAGTCTACCACGGGGCGCCGTGAACTTCAAGCGCCGATCCCGGCCTCCCTCGGCACCATTTCGAGCCTGGGTGCGTTTCAGTCACGATATCATCCCCCGCTCGACCCTTGAAGGGAGTTTTCGTGCAAAAAGCCCCAATCATGCTCGTTGCCGCCTGCCTCGCGCTCGCCCTTGCGGGATGCGCCGCCTCGAACGCGGCGAGTACCGCCACCGCCACCGCCAGCGCACCGGTCTACATCCACATGAATGGACGCAACGATTTCCTCGAGCCGACCGTCGCGGTCGCGCCCGGCGAACCCGTGGTCTTCGTGAACGAGGACACGGGCTTTCATAACGTCATCGGCTATCATCGCTCGACGGGGAAACCGAACCCCGCCATCAACGGCGATCTCGCCGGCACCAAGGGGGCCGGGCACCCCGTCGCCACCTACACGGTGAAGCTCACCAAACCGGGGATCTACGCCTACTACTGCTCGGTCCATGCCGTGCTTGCCAAGACCTACGGCGCGGCGGTCCAGCCCGCGCATCGCCCCGGCGTTCACGGCTACCCCGGCGCGATGGCCGGCGAGATCGTGGTCACCAGCGATCCCAGTCTCGTCGCTCAAAATCCGGCGACGACCGCGAAAAAGATTCTGGCCGGATATTTCGGCGGGTAGTTCCTTCTAAGGGGCACCCGGAGTCCCCGGGGACAGGATTCGACCGGGAGAACCCAAAGGAGCGCGGCCATGGATGTGACCGCGCTCGATGGGCGCGCCTTTGCGAAGTTCATCGCCGCAGGCAGCTACTTTCTCAAGAAATATCGAAGCGTCCTCAACGATCTGAACGTCTTTCCCGTCCCTGACGGCGACACCGGCACCAACATGTTCCTCACGGTTCGCTCGGCCGGCATTGCCGCCGCGAAGTGCGCGGACGCCCCGCTCTCGGAGGTCGCAGCGGCAGCGGCGGAGGGTAGCTTGATGGGTGCGCGGGGAAACTCCGGCGTCATCGTCTCGCAGATGCTCCGCGGTTTCGCGCATCACGTTCGGCACCGGCGGGAGATCGATACCTTTGTTTTCGCCACCGCGCTGCGCGAAAGCGTCGCCGCGGCGCGCCAGGCGCTGCTCCGTCCGGTCGAAGGAACGATTCTTTCCGTCGCGGACGCAGCGGCGGAGGCCGCATACCGCCTTGCGTTGCACGAACCCGATTTTTATCGTCTCTTGACGGGCGTCGTACGCGCAGCGAACGAAGCGCTCGATCGCACGCCGGAGCAACTCCCGGCGCTCAAGGAGGCCGGTGTGGTCGATGCGGGGGGCGCGGGCTTCGTCTATTTTCTCGAGGGGATCTCGAATTTTCGTCCCGACGTCAAGGTTCGGGCGACGGCCTTCCCGCGCCGTCCCGCGAAAAAAAGCGCGTTTGCGAAGACGCAGCAGGTCGGCGAAAATAAATTCTGTACCGAATTCATCCTCGAAGATGCCACCGTCGGCGTTCACGAAGTGCGCACGACGCTCGAACGACTCGGCGAATCGCTCCTCGTCATCGGGGAACCTCCGCGCATAAAGGTGCACGTCCATACCGATGTACCACAGCGCGTTACCGAGAGCGTCGAACGCTTCGGAAAGGTAACGCATCTCAAAGTCGATGATATGGAGCGTCAGCATCACGTGCTCGTCGTCGATAGCGTTCCGCACGAACGCTCGATCGTGGTGGTCGTTCCCGGTGAGGGCTTCGAAGCGATCGCGCGCGAGTTGGGAGCGGAGGTAACGGTTCCGGCGACGATCAACCCCAGCGTGCGCGACCTCCTGTTGGCGATTACCAAAACGCTCTCCGATGAAGTGGTGCTCTTCGTCAACGATAAGAATGTCGAGATGGCCGCGCGCGAAGCGGCGGGTCGGAGCGAGAAACACATCACCATCGTCCCGACACCCAATATCGTCGCCGGGATCGCGGGGCTCTTCGCCTTGCGCTCGCTCGGCGATGCGAGCGTTCCCCCGGTGGAGAAGATCCTTCACGAGGCGGCGCGCGTTCGGGCGGCGCAGTTGTTCTTTGCCGGCAAAGATGCCCAGCACGGA
>JAJXWN010000264.1 GCA_021781595.1 bacterium
TTCCCGGCATCGCGCAGCTGAGCGAGGAAGAGATGCAGGCCGCATGCCTCGAGGCACATCACCACGGCATGCGCGTCGCGGCGCACGCGATCGGGACCGACGGCATCAACAATGCGTTAAGGGCCGGCGTCGATTCCATCGAGCACGGGCACATGCTCGACGACGATTCGATCGCGCTCTTCAAGTCTCGGGGAGCGTATCTCGTGCCGACGCTCACCGCGCCGACGTGTATCCTCGAGCACGCCGGCGACGGCAGCCAGCCCGATTTCGTCGTTCGCAAGGCACGCGAGGTGAACGCGCATATGGTGGAGAGCATCAAGCGCGCGTTTGAGATGGGCGTTAAGATCGCGGGCGGCTCCGACGCCGGCACGCCCTACAACTACCACGAGAACTACGCCTACGAGGTCGAACTGATGCACCGGCTCCTGGGCATGACGCCGCAAGCGGCCTTGCACGCGGCGACTGCCGTCGCCGCCGAGCTGATCGGCCTGCATCGCGGCGTGCTGGAGCCGGGAGAGCCGGCCGATCTGCTCTTGCTCGATCGCGACGCCGGCGAGGACGTGCGCGCGCTCGCGCGGCCGCGAGCCGTCGTAAAGGCCGGCGCCGTCGCGTGAACCTGCGGGGTCTGCGCCTAGCGGTGCTTGCGCCGATCGCGTGGCCCTCGCCGCCGCCCGGGTACGGTCCGTGGGAGCAGATCGCCTACAATATTGCCGACGGCATGCGACGCCGCGGCCTCGACGTCACGCTCTTCGCTACCGGCAACTCGCAGTTCGCGGGCCGGCTCGAGTCGGTCGTTCCGGTCGGGTGCGCCGAGGATCCCGGGCTCGACGGTGACGTCTACGCCGCTTTGCACGCCGGGCGCCTCTTCGAGCGAGCGCACGATTTCGATCTCATCCACAACAATTTCGACTGGAAGCCGATGACCTACGCGCTCGGCAGCAGTGCGCCGCCGCTGGTGACGACGATCCACGGCTTCTCGTCGCCGCAGATCTTGGCAGCCTACTACGGCTGCGCGCATCGCAGTTTCTACTGCTCGATCAGCGATGCGGACCGCGACCCCGGTCTAGCCTACCTGGCAACGACCTACAATGGCATCGATCCCGCGGAGTTCACGTTTAACGAACGACCCGGCGATTATCTGGTCTTCCTCGGACGGCTCCATCCCGAGAAGGGCACGCATCTGGCGATCGAGATCGCCAAGCGCGCCGGCGTCCGTTTGAAGATCGCGGCGATCGCGCACGACCTCGAGTATTTCAAGACGCAAGTGGAACCGCACGTCGACGGCGACCGCATTCAATTCCTCGGCGCCGTACGGCGCGAGGCGCGCAACGAACTCTTGAGCGGCGCCCTCGCGCTCGTGCACGCGACGACCCGCCCCGAGCGTTTCGGCCTCACGATGATCGAGGCGATGGCCTGCGGAACGCCCGTTCTAGGCGCAAGGATGGGTTCGATACCCGAGATCGTCGTCGACGGCGTAACGGGCTTTCTGTTCGACGACGTCGCCGAAGCCGCCGGCCGCGTGCCGCAGCTCGCCGGACTCGACCGGCGTGCGTGCCGCGAACGCGTGGAGGCAGAGTTCGACGTCGAGCGCATGATCGACCGCTATCTCGCCGCGTACGAGCGCGCGATCGAACTTCGGCTGCCGGATCCGCCTACCGCCGATGAGCTGCGCTGGCGCTCGCACGATTGGTGGGATCGCCCCATGGCATTCACCGAGATTCCGCCGAAGCCGCGCAGCCTGCTCTAGGCCTAGGCATCCTCGACCCAGCGCAGCGTCGCCAGCGCGGCACGCGCGCGCTCGAGCGCGGCATCGTCGATCGGGCCGTCGACGAGCATCGTGAAATGCGCCATCTTGCGCCGGGCAACCGCATGTTTCTTCCCGTAGACGTGCAGTACGATCGACGGATCCGCGAGCAGCCGTTCTACGCCGGAGAGATGGTTGCCGGTGCCGGTTCCCAGAACGTTGACCATGACGGCGGAACGCAAGAGCTGCGGCGGCGAGAGCGGCAAGCCGCACACGGCGCGCACGTGCTGCTCGTATTGCGAACAAGAGGTCGCGTCGATGGTGTAGTGCCCGCTGTTGTGCGGCCGCGGCGCGATCTCGTTGACCAAGAGATCGTTCCCCGGCGTCAGGAAGAACTCCACGCAGCACGTGCCGACGACGCCCAAGCCATGCGCGATCATTTCGGCTGCGGCGCGCGCGCGGCCGGAGACGTCGGGCGGAACGCGTGCCGGCGCGACCGACATCGCGAGGATGCCGTCGTCATGCACGTTCTCCGTTACGGGATAGCTGACGATGCGCTCCGGAGACTGGCGCGCGCAGATCACGCTGAGCTCGCGTTCGAAGAGCACGAACCGTTCGAAGATGAGCGCCGCGCCGCGTGCCTGCGCGAACGCCCGCTCGGCTGCGTCAAGAGAATCCACGCGCCATTGGCCTTTGCCGTCGTAACCGCCGCGCACCGTCTTCATCACCGCCGGAAGGCCGACGCGCGAAACCGCGCGCCGCACGTCTTCGATGCGCTCGATCGCTTCGAATTCGGCCGTCGCGATGCCGCACTCGCGTACGAACGTCTTCTCGAGCAAGCGATCTTGCGTGATGCCCAAGACCGCGCTGCTCGGCGTAACGGCGTATCCACGGCGCTCGAGGTAGCGTACCGGTTCGATCGCGATGTTCTCA
>JAJXWN010000265.1 GCA_021781595.1 bacterium
GTGTCTGCTCGCGAGCGCGTCGCAGGAAATCCCGCAAAACCGCTCCCCCCGAAGAGGTAGTGTTCACTCTGTCGCAAGGCGGCGCAGCGCGTCGAGCAGCACGTCGAAGTCCTCGTCGCACGAACGGTGGTTGACGATGCAGACGCGGATCGCTCGGCAGCCGCCGACGGTTGTCGAGGACGCGACCGCGATACCGCTCTCTTGCAAACGTATCGTGAGTTCCTCGTTAAAACGGTCGAGCGCCTCTCCGTGGAGTCCCGGCGCGGCGTAGCGGAAGCAGACGATGTTGAGGCCGACCGGCGCGACCAGTTCGAACGCCGGGTCCCGCTCGACGAGCGTCTTGAGATATTGGGCTTGCGCGCAGTTGCGCGCTATCGCCTCGCCGAGCTTTCGCGCCCCGTGCTCCTTGATCGCAAACCAAACCTTGAGCGCGCGGAATCCGCGCGAGAGATCGGGGCCGAACTCCGCGAACCACGGCGAGCCCGAAGATAGTCCCCGTTGCGTACGCGTCAGGTAGGCAGTTGCTGAGGAAAACGTCGCGCGCTGCATCTCGCCGTCGCGCACGAGTACGCAACCGGCGTCGTAGGGGACGTGCAGCCACTTGTGAAAATCGAAGGCGATAGAATCCGCGCGTTCGATGCCGAGCAACAGCGGCTGAAGCGACGGCGCGAGGTACGCCATTGCCCCAAACGCGCCGTCGACGTGGAACCAGAGGCTCTCGCGCCGCGCGAGTTCCGCGAGATCGTCGAGCGGATCGATCGCGCCGGTATCGACGGTGCCGGCGCTCCCGATCAGCATGAATGGGCGATATCCGGCGGCGCGGTCCCGCGCGATCGCCGCCGCTACGGCTGCGGTAGGCAGGCGGTGCCGTTCGTCGACCGGGAGCACCCGCAGCATCGCCGACCCCAGGCCGGCGTTTTCGAAGGCCGCGCGCACGCAGCTATGCGCGTCGGCAGAGGCGTATGCCGTCAGGCGCAGCGCGTCGCCAGCGAGCCCCGATTCGCGTACGCGCGTCCCGAGCGCCCACGTTCGGGCTACGAGGACGGCGATGAAGTTGGCGGCGGAGGTTCCCGTCACCGTTATGCCCCCGGCCGTGGGCGGGAAACCGAAGAGCGTTTTGAACCAGTCGATGACCTGCCGCTCGACGTAGACCGCACCGTGGTTGCGCCCGCCCACGTTCGCGTTCATCGTCGCGGCCAGCAGCTCGGCGATCGCCCCGCTCGCAGACCCCGTGCCTTGTACCCAGCCGAAGAAGCGCGGGTGGACGTTCGCGCCGTTGTATGGGAAGATCGCCTCGGAAAACTCACGGTACGCGCCTTCGAAGCCGGCCGGCTCTTGCGGCATCGGCGCTCGCAGCCGCGTCTTTACGTCGTCTGGGACCTCTCGCCACGCGGGCTCGTCGCGGACGCGTTCGAGATAATCGAGCGCATCGTCGAGCACGCGGTGACTCTGCGCCCGAAAGGCACTCCAATCAGAGGGGTCGAGCACGACGCGAATCCACCATGCGCTCTACCGCTTTGAAGATACGGGTAACGTAGCGGCGTTTGTAGGGGTACGTCTCGGCCGGGTCGCTCGCGTGTACGATGATGGCCGGGTCGACTTCAAAGACGAGCAGCCGCCCGTCTACGCCGATCGAACAATCGATGCCGACGTATTCGAGTCCGACGGCCAGTGCGACGTCGCGAAGCGCGCGATGCAGGGGCGCATCGAAGACCGATTCGAAGCCGGCGAGGTAACGCTCTTCCTCGGCACGCATCCACGCGTTGTCGGCCATCGGTGCGTTGTAGTAATGGATCATCCAGTTGGGAGAGATCGCCAGATGGTACGGATAGGGTATGCCGTCGACGCAGACGACTCGATATTTCCGGTAGTAGCCGTCCGGCCGTCTGTACTCGACGAAGGGGCTCACGTAGTACGCCGGCACGCGAGTGCGGTCGAGATAGCCTTGGAGCTCGCCGGTTGCGTCGATCTTCGAGAGATCGTGGCCGGCGTGCGAGTCGACCGGGCGAATCAGATACGGCGGTGCGAACGGCAGGCAGCCGCGTTCGAGATCCTCCCGCTCAACGCGGGCCACGGGCGGCGTTACGCAGTTCGCGATTCCATTCAGGCATTCGACGAGGCGCATGCGGTTGGTGCGCAGCACCGCTTGCGGATCGTTGACGTACGGCACGCCGAGCCGTGCGACGAGCTGCGACGCGAGATTCAGCGCTTCGGAGCAACGCTCCGATTCGCCGATCGCGTTGAACACGACGTCGGCGTGAGGAGGCACCACCAGGCGCGCTTGTTCTGGCGAGACGAGGTAGAGTTTGTGCAGCGTCGTCGTCTCGCGATCGAATAGAAAATCGACGGGGGTATTGGCGAGCCAATCTCCGGGTGCGAGCAACGCCAGGACGCGGCGTCGTTCGTGCGGGGCGGCGAGCGTGAAGACCTGCTGTTTGGCAAGGGCGCGCGCTTGGAATGCAATCGCACTCTGCGGGGATCCTTCGATCTGCTCGATTTCGTACATCGCGAGATTGGCGGCGACGTTGTCGGGCTCGCGCCCTAATACGCGCAGGTAGCGCTCCTTCGCCTCTCCGGTTCGCGCGCCGCGCAGCAATATGGCGGCCATGCCGATCTCGGCCGCGGCGAGTTCGGGCGCGATGGCGAGTGCCTGCGCGTACGTTCGCAGCGCC
>JAJXWN010000047.1 GCA_021781595.1 bacterium
GGAGAGATAGGCACTACCGCAGATATACTCGCGAAGCTGCCTGTCTGAGGACAACCACTCCGCTCGCCCGTCGTGTGCGCGCTCGCTCATAGTCTTGATCCCCGGAAGATCGGCATTTTGAGTAAGAGAAGGAGAACGGTGCAGGATAGCAGGATGCCGGTTATGCCGAGCACGAGTTGCGCAGGCAGCGGTGCCGAGAGCACGCCGCGTAGAGCGATAAACGCGGCCGCGGCGATCGCCAGCGTAATCGAGCCGATCAACCACGTAGAAGGAAACCGGGCGAAGATCGCGTCACGTTCGCGCATCGCTAAGAGAGAGAGTTGCCCCATTACCGCGATCGCGTAGAACGTAACCGTCTGAAGTTGTGAGGTGTCGAGCCCGGCATAGCGCGCCGAGTACCACACGATGCCGAGTACGGTACCCGCGGTAATCGCAGCGACGGGTATCGCCGCGCGCACCACGCGGCCGACGCGCCAGGTGTCGAATCCGTGCGAAGAGCCGACGTTGTCGGTCGCAATCGAAAGAGTTACGAAATCGTTAAAGAGGAGCAGGGCCACCATCAGTTCTGCGGTCAGCAAAAAGCGACCGGTGAGAAAAAAAACCAGCCCCAAGACGAACGTGATTTCAAAAAATTTAATGATCTTCACGATCGTATAGGTCAGCATGCGTTCGAAGATGCGCCGGCTTACTTCGATTGCGGGAACGATATTGGCTAAGCCCGGCTGGGTGAGAATCACGCTGGCGGCGGCCTTCGCGACGTCGGTTGCCGTGGAGACCGCGACGCCGGTATTGGCTTGTTTGAGCGCCGGCGCATCGTTGACGCCGTCTCCTGTCATGCCGACGATTTTCCCCCCACGTTGCGCCCGGCGCAAGATCGCCAGTTTATCGTCGGGAAAGACCGAGGCGAAAACGCTGCAGCGGTCGATGAGGGCCGGATCGCGCACGATATCCGCGTGGTCGCAGGCCGGCCCTTCGATGCCGACGCTTCGCGCAACGCTCTTAGCCGTCTCGATGCTGTCGCCGGTGAGCATCGCCATCCGCACGCCCAAGCCGCTAATCGCGCGCACCAAATCCGCAGCATCGTCGCGTGGCGGATCTGCCAGCGCGATGAGACCAACCGGTTCCACGGCGTTTGCGGCGCCGAAGGCAACGGCGATCACGCGGTAGCCTTCGGTCGCCAAGCGGCTCACGGCGGGTGCGACTTCCGGCGTCGGGCGGTCGCATAGTCCTTGGATCACCGGCGGCGCTCCCTTATACGCCGCGCCGCCGGTGCCGTGCCATTTTACGGAGGCGGCCGAACGTTTCGTGGCGGGATCGAACGGCTGAAAGTCGCAGGCGGCGAGCGCCGCCGTGCCGGCCTTTCGCGCCGCCGCTTCGTGAAAGACGGCGAGGTCGATAGGGTCTTGCCCGGAAGGATCGGATGCGGCGGAGGCCAGGGCGAGAACGTCTTCGACGGTATAAGCACCAAAGGGCAGCACGCTCGCGACGGAGATTTCGTTCTTGGTGATCGTTCCGGTCTTGTCGGTGAAGAGCATCTCCATCGAAGCTGCGTCCTCGATAGCGGAAAGACGCGTCACCAGGACGCCGCGTTGCGCGAGCTCGAGCGAGCCCAGCGCCGTCGCGAGCGTGAACGCGGCGGGGAAGGCCACCGGGGCCGATGCGAGCAAGACGATGATCGAAAAAAGCGCGACGTCGACCGGTTGAAGGTGCAGGCGAATTGCCTGTAGCACGACGCCCGCAATGACGATGAGGGAGACGAGCGTCAGCACGCGCACGACGTTCAACACCAATCGCTCGAGGTTGCCGCTCGCCTTAGCGGTGCGCACGAGCTCCGCCGTCTTACCGTACGCCGTTTGCATTCCCGTCGCCGTGACGATGCCGTCCGCCTCGCCGCGCTTGACGAGCGCGCTTGCATACGCGATGGCATCCTTTTCGACCTCTCGCGGCAGCGATTCGCCCGTTATCGTCGATTGGTCGATTTCGATGTTTCCCTTTAGGACGCGAACGTCGGCTGGGACGACGTTTCCCAGCGTGAGGTGCACCACGTCGCCCGGTACGAGTTCCGCCGCCGGTATCGTCTGCCAGCTCCCGTCGCGTAGGACTTGCGCTCGAACGACGATCGCCTTCCGCAAGAGCGCCACGGCATTTTGAGCCCGCCCTTCTTGGATCTGCGCCAGCGTGGCGTTGAAGAGCAGGAGGAAACCGATGGCCGACGCGTCGGCGTAGCGCCCGGTTGCCAGCGTCAGAGCGATAACGGCTTCGAGCAGCCAGGGAACCGGCCCCCAGAATTTTCCCAGCCACGCAAAGAGCGGGTTAACGCGTTCGAGTGGGATCTCGTTACGCCCGTAGCGCCGGCGCAACTCCTGCGCCTGCGCGCTCGTCAGTCCCGCCTGCATCACAAAAAGAGTATCGGGCTACGCGAAACGGACGTTGTCGTCGGCGTCGACGTGCACCGTAGAGCGGAGCATGCGCTCGAATTTCTCAGCCGGAAGCGGTTTACTAATATAATAGCCTTGCGCCTCGTCGCAGCCGAGGAAGCGCAGCAAGCGGTACTGGTCCACCGTCTCGATCCCTTCGGCGATGACCCTGAGACCGAAGCCATGTGCGACGTCGAGGATTGCACGTGCCAGCGTCCGGTCGGCCAGGTCGGTCTCTATCTCGCGAATGAAGACCCGATCGATCTTCACGACGTCCACCGGCAAGCGTTTTAGGTAACTCAACGAGCTGTAGCCCGTGCCGAAGTCGTCGATCGACGAACGGACGCCGATGGCACGCAGCTCCGAGAGCACCGAGATCGCATGCTGAATGTCTTGCACGACGGCCGTCTCGGTGAGTTCGAGTTCGAGCGCGTCAGGCGGTAACGCGGCTAGCGCTAGCGCCGTCGTGATAGTTGTCACGAAATCCGGGTGCACGAGTTGCTTGGCCGAAACGTTGACCGCCATCCGAAACGGACGCCCGGATACGCTTGCCCAGCGCGCGCAGGCCGCTGCGGCTTCGCGCACGACCCACCGGCCGATGCCGACGATCTGCCCGCTATCCTCGGCGACGCCGATGAACCCCTCGGGAGCGAGCAGACCCGCCGAGGGATGTTGCCACCGGATCAGGGCCTCCGCCCCGACGACATCTCCGGTCTTGATGTCGACGAACGGTTGGAAATGCAGAACGAACTCATTGCGTTCGACGGCGAAACGCAGGTCGTGCTCGGTGCTCATGCGCAGGCGAGCCCGTTCCCGCATCTCGGCTTGGAAAAAACAAACCGCGCTGCGCCGTTCCTTCTTGGCCTGGTACATGGCCGCGTCGGCGTCCTGAATCAGCCCGGCGGCATCACGGCCGTCGCGCGGGAACGTGCTGATCCCTATACTTGCTTCGATAAAATGCTCGCGATCGCGTACGTGAAACGGCTGTGCGAACGCTGTGGTGATGCGATCGGCGAGCGATCGAGCGCCATCGGTGTCGAGATCGGCGGCGACGATTACAAACTCGTCGCCGCCGACGCGCCCGAGCGCGACGATCTGCGGCCCGATCTTCCTCAAGCGCTCGGCGATCGCCCGCAGGAGTTCGTCGCCGAAACTGTGGCCGAGCGTGTCGTTGACCGCTTTGAAGCCGTCGAGGTCCGTAAAGAAAACGTGCAGTGTCTGCGCCGCGCCGGCACGCTCCGCGATGAGCGCGTCCAGCCGTTCCACGAGCGCGCGGCGGTTGTAGAGGCCGGTGAGCGGGTCGTAATTGGCCATGAACGTGAGCTGCGCTTCGGCGATGCGCCGATCGGTGATGTCGAGAGCCGCACCGATTAAGCGCGTCGCCCGGCCATCTGCGTCGAAGCGGAACTCTCCCGTCGTCTGCAACCAGCTGACCGCGCCGCCGGGGCGCTGGATGCGGTGCTCGATGCTGAACGGGCGCCGGTGCTCGCGCGCGTTCCGAATAATCTCGGTAAACCGCTCGCGGTCTTCGGGGTGGACGAACGTTTCGAACGGCGCCGGTAGCGCGTTCGACGGGTTCTCCGGCAACTCGAGCATGCGCAGAAGTTCGTCCGAGCAGGTCGTCGCGCCGTCCTCGAGCGACTCTTCCCAACTCCCGAGATGCGCCATCGCCTGTGCGGCTGCGAGCTGCCGCTGGCTCTCGCGCAGGACTTCCTCAGAGCGCTCCTGGGACGTGATGTCGATGGCTATACCGGCGGCGCCGTCGATCGTGCCGCTTGCGTCCATCAGCGGCTCGACGCGAAATTGGAAGATCTTGTCGCCGCTGACGATCCGGCAAGTCGACGAGCGGCCTTTCAGGGCCGCGTGATGTGCCGCGAGCGCGGTCGTACCGTCGTAGCCGGCGATAGAAAGATAGTACTCGCCGATAGGCCTGCCGATGAGTTCGGAGGCCGGAACGGCCAAGGCCGCCGCCGCAGATCCTTCGATCGAGAGAATGCGTAAATCCTTATCGACGTGCCAAAGGATGGCCGGCACTTCGCTAGCCAGCAGGCGCAGGCGTGCTTCGCTTTCGCGCAGCGCCGTCTCGGATGCCATTTCGTCGTTCGCATCGCGAAAGTAGATGGCGAGTCCATCGCGTGACGGGTGAGCCGTCACTTCGAACCAGGTCTCGAGCGGCGCAAAAAACTCGATGAAACCGACCGTTTGTTTGGTCGTTGCCGCACGCTGCAACTGCTGGCCGAAAGGCGACCCGCGAGCCTCCGGAAAGACGTCCGTAAAGCGTTTGCCGAGCATCTCGCTCGCAGAATGCTGCAGCAATTGGCTCGCTTTCCCGCTGACGTAGGCGACGCGCCAGTCCCGGTCCAGCGCGATGAAGGCGTTGGTCATGCCGTCGAGGATCTCGGATAGTTCGCGCGCCTGTTCTTGCGCGACCGCCTGCGCCCGCTCCTCGGCGGTGCGGTCGTGCACGACGACGAGATGCGCGGGCCGGCCATTCCACTCGATACAGCTCGAACGGACGTCGACGCTCAGGGGGGTGCCGTCTTTTTTTAGGTGACGCCAGCCTCCCCAGGACTTGACGCCTTCGAACACCTCGGCGACCTCGCGCACGAACCGTTCGGCATCCTCTTTGGTTCGAATGTCGAGCACGCTCATCGAAAGCCACTCCGCGCGCGTATAGCCGTACAGATCGATCGCCCGTTCGTTGACCTCGAGAATGCGGTAGCTCTTGAAGTCGTATATCCACGAAGGGCTCGGATTGAGGTCGAAAAAACGCCGGTATTGGGCCTCGGATTCGCGTAGCGCGAGTTCGATCTCGGTGCGCGCCGTCTCCTGGTCGCGAGCGTGGAAGGCCGTCGCCAGCGTGAGCGCGCAGGTCTCGAGGAACGCGATATCGTCGGCCGTGAAGTCGCGCTCGACCGTATCGCACGCACCGATGACGCCGTAGGCCGGCTCGCGGCCGATCGCTACCGTCGCGCCGGTAACGATCCCGTAGCGTGCGGCGAGATCACTCTTCGGAACGCTCGTTTCGCGTGCATAGTTGACGACCAGCGGCGCGTTCGTTGCCAGCGTGCGGTGGGCTTGCACGTCGTCGCGCGCACCGGTGGCATAGCTGCCGGCCACTCCTTCCGGCAAACCGTGGCTGCCGACCAGGTGCAGCAGCCCGTCGCTCTCGAGCGCGAAAATCTCGCCGTACGGCACGTCGAGCGCCTGCGTCACGACCGACGCCGCAAACGCGATCGTCCCGTCGTCGACCGGGGCTTCGAGCACGCGCTGTGCGAGTCGTACCAGAAGGGCTTGCTGGCGGCTCCGCTTCTCGATCTCGGTTACGAGCCGCGCGCGGGTCTCCTCGGCCGCCTGCGCGTCGGTGATATCGGTTGCGACCGCGTAGATGAGTTCTGCCTCGAGGTGGAGGGACCACGTCCAATGCAGCCAGCGGTAGGTTCCGTTAGCGCACCGATAACGGTTGCGATACTCGGACGCCGGCATATCGGCGAGTATCTTCTCGAAGACGATACGCGTATCGGTGGCGTCGTCGGGGTGGACGAAATCCATGAACGGCCGGTTGAGAAGCTTGGCCGTCTTCCAGCCGAGCGTCCGCTGCCATCCGGCGCTCAGCGCCTTGAAGCAACCGTCCGTCCCCACGATGGAGAATAGCGAAGGCGAAAGGTCGAAGAACTCGCGGCCGCGCGCGGTGAAAATATCGTCGCTTACCTTCATCTGATCACCCTCCGCATTCCCCATCAGAGGCCTTTTCCCGGTGGCTCCCGAGTTAAGAGACTGAAAACGGATTCATCACTACGGCTCATGTAAAGATTCAACGAAGATTTCGACCGTACCGTTGCTAGAGCGCTTGCCCGCAGCTGGACCGGTAAGCGAACGCATGCCCAGGCCGCTCGGGCTGCGTTGATTGGGGCGCACGCTCACGTCTGGGCCGGCCGAAGGGCGCTCGACCATTTAGAATATGAAGCTCAGCGCGTCGACCGGCGAGCCCGGCGTTCCGCCCTCGCCGGTGTTCAGGAGATCGAATGTGACGACGCCGCCGGTCGCGATCGAAAACGCACCGATCTGCGTCTTGCCGTCGGTATCCAGCAACGAGCCGCCTCCGTTGCACACGAAGCACGATCCGGCCGTGCGCGCGGCGTCGCTCGCGAACGGCATGACGACCTCGCTACGATCGTTTGCGCTCTCGCTACCGAAGCTGCGCGTAGCCGAACCGTCGCCGAAATACTTCGCATCGACGGCGAACGTCTGCGCCAGCGTCCCCGCCGGCGTGTACTCGTAATGCGTGACCGTCGCGGTACCGTCGTAGCAGAGAGCGGGTTGGGAACTCCCTTGCACGCAGCCGCCGGATCCCGCAAGCGGTGCGATCTGCGAGATGGTTGCCGACGGCATGCTCTGCAGAACGTGGCCCGTCAGCGGGTCGGTCAGCTTCGAATTCGTGATGGTGACGGTCGCGAGGCCGCCGTTTGACGCGTAGGCGTACTGGAACGTCTGCGTATAGAGCGGCGCCGCCGGTACCTGGTCGAGCGGATCGTAGAACGCGAGCTGTACGTTCGTACCGCCGGTGGGTCCGCTCCAGGTGCCGCCGGCGAGCAGCGTCGCGCCGGACGGAGTGGGATCGAGCGGTGCCGCGAGCGCGTACGCGCCGGCCGGCAAGACGTACTGCACGAACGCATACGATCCGGACTGGGTCTGCGGCGTTATCGCAAACGCCGTGTCGCCGGGTTGCGAGCACGACGAGACGCTCGCGTTGTCGACGACGACGAGCGCCGGCGTTCCGCTAGCGTCGATCCATTGGTAGCACCACCGTGCGAAGAGGCCGGCGCCGACGAGTGCCGGCGCTGCGGGCGACGGGAACGTGCTGGGAACCGCCAGTAACGGCTGCAGGCCCGAATCGGCGTCGTACGGATACGGCTGCGTGAGCGCCATCGTCGCATACCACGCATCGCGCGTCTGCGCGATCGGCGGGGGGTACGCCGCACTTGCGTCGTCGTGCGTGTCGTCGAGGCCGGTGCTTCCGGAGATCGTCAGGTTCACGGTTCCCGCTTGACCTGCAGCAAGACTACGGAAATCCGGCTCTCCGGTTGCGTTGACGAGCGCGGGTAAGAAATTAGCCGCGCCGCCCGGAGCCGAGAGCACCGGTGCCCCGATCGCAGTGCCGAAATCCGTGTTCGCCGGTACTAGCCCTTGATAGTTTCCGTTAGTTCCGGCCAGCGCGAACCAGTTGAACGACGGGAAGATGCGCGGCCGGTCGTCTTGCACGAACAGCGCGGTGCCGCCCGGTATCGCGCTGCCGCTCGCGGTCGCGAGCGTTCCGTTCACGGCGTATCCGGCACCGGGCCCGAGTACGGTCACCTGCGCGGTGGCCGTAAACGGCACCGGTGAGTTCGGAACGCGCACCGTCGCCGTGACGACGTCGCTCAGCACCGATGCGCCGGATACGCTCGGAGCGTTATAGACCGCGTCGGCGGTTCCGGGTATCGGCGTCACCGTCGCTCCGTCGGCCGACGTCCACGCAATAGCGTCTTGCGCGAGGGAAGCGACCAGATCCTCGATATCGGTGCCCTCGAGGTGCAGGACCGCTTGGCCGCCGGCGAAGAGTTCAGTCGCCGTCGGGAGCAGAAACGCACCGGCGATGGGATCCCCGGTGGGCGCGGATGCGGAAGCGTAGCCGGCGACGTAGGCTGAAGATCCGAGTGCGTCTCCCGAAGGCGTCGACGCTTTAATGTGCGGTTGCGTGACGGGACTCGTCGCGATGAGCGCGAGATTATTTTGGACGTACGGCGACAAGGCTGGATTGAAGATGCCGTTTTGGTCGGCAATCTGCGTGGTTCCGTCGGGATAGGTGATCACCGCACCCGGGACCGGTCCGCCGATGCTCCCGCCCGCCGGCGGCACCGGCGAGGAGCCGGCCGGGACGACCTCGGTTTGGCGCTGGGAGCTCAGCGTGATGATGTAAAACACCTGCGAGTTCCGCAATGCCGGCTGCGGCGTCGGTGTCGCGGAAGAGCCCGGCATTCCATTGCCTCCTCCCCCTCCGCCGCAAGCGGCCACGGCGGTTGCCAATGCGCTAGCGGCAAGAACGGTTCGGATCTTCATGCGCGTTCGGCCCTTTCTTCGGCAAATCGTTCGACGAAAAACGAAGCCGCGGCAGCTCGGTTATCGAGTTTCAGCTTCTTGAAAATGCGGGCCAGATGGTTGCCGACCGTCCAATAACTGAGCGAGAGCTCGCTGGCGATCTGCTTGTTGCTCAAGCCACGAGCAACCAGGCCCAGCACCTCGAACTCGCGCGCCGAGAGCTGCGCGTGGTCGACGTGTTTGATACGGGCGAGAATCTTTGAATAGCGGTCCAAGACCGGCTGGCCGGGGGTCGTTTCGAGAGACTCCATCAAGCGCTTGCGATAGGCGAGGAAGGCGGAGCGCCCAGCTTCGAGGTTTCCGTGCTCGGCGAAAATATCCAACAACGCACAGACGCTCTCTTCGTCGAGCGGATCGAGCGCTATCGCGCGGCGAGCCGCGGCGACCGCCTCGTCGTTGCGTCCCTGCAGCGAACGCGCCAGCGCGAGCGAACGAAAGGCGTCGACTGCCGCGGCACGCCATTGCCGGGCGAACGGAGCGAGCCAAGGCGCGACCAGATCCTCGCGGGGGGCCTTTTCGAAGGCGGCCGCCGCATGCTCCAATGCCTTTCGTGCCCCCTCCATATCGCCGCGTGCGAGCAGCAGTTTGCCGCGTTGCAGATTCGCGCGAGCTTCGTCGACGTCGGTGCCGGCAAAATGTTCGCGGCGCAATCCGATCGTAATGGAACTCATCTCGACGTAGTCGCCTGCGCCGTCGCATCCCGGCTGCAGCGCCTGCCTGAGCGCGTGCAGCGCTACGCGCAGGCCCGCGTCTCCCCCGGTGGAAGCATCGGGCCACAACGCTCCGACCGCCCGGGTCTTAGTGACGGGACCGCTCGATAGCGCGAGGTATCGGAGCAATTCGGCGGCCTTTCGGCGCGTCCATCGTACGTCGTCTTCACCGAACGCCGCTTCGCCGATCCGTACGCGCAACTCGTCGATCGCTTCGACGTGCAAGGCCGGGACGCCGATACCGGGCAAGAGATTCAAGACCGCCGCTGCCTGCGACGCAACGGCCGTCTCCGTATCCCGCGCGAGACGCGTCAGGAGCGCCGCGTACGTGGTGCCGGCACACCGCGCCAGAACGCGGATGGCGGCCGCGCGTGACGCCTCTGGAGCCGCGGCGTCTTCGGCGACCGCAGCGATCTCCTCGAGGCCTTCCACCTCCCGGTGTGCGAAGGCATGCTCGGCGCGTTCGATCTCGACGGCGTGGCGCAGAGACCACGTCAGCAGGGTTCCGGCATCGCGCGGTACGGAGAGTGCGGCGTATGCCTGCCGCGTAAGCGGGAGCGTCTCTAGAAACTCGCGCATGGCGTTCGCGTCTAGACGGTCCTGCCGCGCCGCGAGCGCCAGCGCAGAGATGCGCGCGCTCGCGGCGTGGTACGCATCGCGCGCCTGCGAGAAGAGTCTCGCTGCTTTGTCGAACGCGGCTAGCGCATCGTCATCGCGACCCGCGGCACGAGCGACGCGGGCGCGCAGTAAGAGACTCCGGGCCGATTGCCACGCATCGCCGCTCGCTAGCGCTGCCGCGGCGATCTCGTCGCAGAGCGCTTGCGCATCGCGCGACGCACCCGTTGCCAGCGCGATTTCCGCACGTAGCGAGCGCAGGTCGAAGCGGAGAACGGGGTCGAGCGGATTGGCGAGGCGTTCCGCACGCTCGCCGGCGGCGCGAGCCGCCTGCACGTCGGGCGGGTCGTCGGCCAGCGCGCACCTGGCGAACAGGACGTACGCTCCGGCGAGTTCTTCGTCTAAGCGGAACTTGTGAAATGCTTCGATCGCGCGCGTGGCGAGCTCCATGGCCTTCGATACGTTTTCGCGGAGGTGCAGATGCGCGCGTGCCTGCATGGCCAGCGCGTGCCCGATTTGAAACTCCGCATCCGTGCGAAAGAGCTCCTCGGCGACTTCGGCACAAGCCAGCGCCTCGCGCCAGTCGCCGAGCCAGCCATGCACCGTCGCCTTAGCGATCAGCGTGAGCTCGCCGTGGTGCGTATCGGCGAGCTCCATGCGCTCGGCGATCTCGAGGTGCTCGAGCGCCTCGTCGTACGCGAAGCGTGCGGCCAGCGCCATGCCGAGGCAGACGTGCGCTACCTTCGCGTATCCCATTTGCCGGTGCAGGCGTTCGCCGCCGGCGAGCTGCAGCGCCGATTGGAAGTATCGCTCGCTCTCGGCGAAATCGCCATGCCCCTGGAAGCGGAAGTTACCTGCAGCGATGCCGAGTTCGAGCAGCGCCGTGCAGGCGGCGGCATCGTCGCCCTCCGCGCGCGCGCTCTCGTAACAGCGTTCCAGCTGCACGTTCGCATCGGCGTAATTCCCGATGCGCTGCAGCGCGAGAGCCTGAAAGCGGAA
Source organism: bacterium (assembly GCA_021781595.1). GTDB lineage: Bacteria > Vulcanimicrobiota > Vulcanimicrobiia > Vulcanimicrobiales > Vulcanimicrobiaceae > JAJYFL01. The sequence continues at coordinate 10,880 of JAJXWN010000047.1, forward strand.
CAGCATCGGCGTCCGTCTCTTGACCTCGCCGGGAACTTGCGCGAGCAGATCGAGCACTTGGCGGTAGCGTTCGGTGAACCTGATGGTGATGAGGGCTTCCTGCAAGAAACGCGCGATCTCGAGATAGTCGCCGGCTTCGATCAGCTGCGATACGGCGTCGAGGCTCTCGCCCCGCTCGCGCAGGAGGCGTGCGTAGCGGCGGCGCTGCTCGCGCTCTGCTTTAGGATTCTCGACGCGGAACCTGCGCAGTAAGAATTCGCGAAAGAGCTGATGGAAACGCCAGTAACCCGAGCCGTCGCGCGAGAGATAGAGCCCCTGCGCCGCGATGCGCTCCAGAACGGCATCGGGCTGGTCGAGTTCGAGCAGAAAGCGCGCCGTTACGGGATCGAGCGCGGGCGGGAGCGCCAGAACGTGGAGTTGCTCGCGCATGCGTGCCGGGAGCCCCCCCACGACCTCCTCGGCGAGAAATTGGAAGACCGCTTCGCGTGCGGTGCCGACGATCTCCTCGAGGTTGCGGTTGCCGGCAGCGAACAGCGCGGACGTCAGCCGAAAGGCCATCGGCCAACCGTCGGTCCGTTCGATGAGGTGACGTGCGGCGTCCGCATCGCCTACGAGCGCGCACGCTTCCTCCAGCGTGAATCGCAGATCGCTTTCGCGTACTTCTCGCAGGCGTCCCGAACTGCGCAGCTTCGCTAGGGGAGAGAACGAAAGCGGCCGGCGCGACGCCAAGACGACGTGCAAACGGCGCGGTAACTGCGACAGCAAACCCGAGAGCAAGGCGGCGCCCTCACCGGCCTCGCACGCTAGGTGTACGTCGTCGACGAAGAGGACCAGATCCTCGCTCGCTTCTTCGGTCGCTACGAAGATCTCGTTTACTAGTGCGACCGCGAGCCTCGCCGCGTCGGCGCAGCCGTCGTCGACCAGCGCAGCAACCGAGCGCCCCATCTGCGGCATCGCGTGGCACAACGTGCTTTGCAACGCGTCGGCAAACGCCGAGACCGACGCGTCGCGCGCTTCGAGCGAGAGCCACGCGGTCTTGCCCAGCGGCGCCAGTCGTGCGTGCCACGCCGTCAGAAGCGTCGATTTCCCAAAGCCGGCGGATGCGACGACCAAGCCGACCGGCGCCTCGAGCAGCTCGTCCGCGATCGCTTCCAGCCGCGGGCGCGATACCGACGAAGCGAGCACCGCAGGCGGCACGAGCTTGGTGAACTTCATCTCTTCCCATTCACCGTGCCGCACGGTATCACCAGCCTCGATCGAAAGGCGCGCCGAGACCCATCGCCGCGGCCACCGCATGAACGCTCGCTCCGGCGCGTTCTGCGATAGGGGCGATCTCGTTGATGAACGAGTGTTTCGTCTCCAGGAAGGCGCTTGCCGCGTAGGCCGAAAGTAGCGCGGAGTGCGGGTCGGTAAGG
>JAJXWN010000266.1 GCA_021781595.1 bacterium
GCGCAGCGCCTGAACGACGGGGACCAGATCACCGTTCCACAGCTCGGGGCGCAGGCACGCTGCACGCCGTCGCGCCGTCGCCGGCGCACGACCTCGCGCCGCCGGAAACCTGCGGCGGGAGCGCCGATACCGGTCTCGCTCGACTTGAATGCGGCCGACGCCGAGGCGCTCGCGCAGCTACCCGGCATCGGCAACCGTTTGGCAGAGCGGATCGTCCGCTATCGCGAGGTCAACGGACCGTTCGCATCGGTCGACGAGCTCGCGGACGTCTCCGGAATGACCGATAGCCGCATCCAGAAGGTGGAACCTTTCATTATCGTACATTGATAAAAGAGCAAGAGAGCTCCTAGAGTCGGGCGAATCTCGCGCTCGATGGAGACGCGCACTCACCTGCCTGAAACGCTTCCTGCGATCGTCCGCCGCGCGCTCGCGCGGCCGCAGGAGGCCGTCCTCGTCGAACGCGTCGCTGGGGCGTGGGCGGCGACTTCGAGCGAGCAACTCCTCCGGCGCGTATCGAATCTCGCCTGCGCGATCCGCGATGCCGGGCTCTCCACCGGCGACCGGGTCGCCCTCATCGCGCAAAACAGCGTCGACTGGATCGTTGCGGATCTCGCGACGCTCTTCGCGGGCTGCGTCGTCGTCCCGATCTTTCCGACGCAGGCGCTCGACCAGGTGCGGTATATCCTAGGCAATTCGGAAGCCAAGCTGATCTTCGTCGATACGCTCGAGGCCGAGCGGCGGCTGCGCACGATGGAGGCGCCGTTGCCGCGCATCGTCGTCTTCGATGGTGAAGGCTCGGGCTGCCTCGCAGCCTTTGAATCTCACGGCGCCGGGATTCGCGTGCGGCACCCGGAGTTACCGGGTGCGTTTGAGGCCACGCTCCAGCCCGACGATCTCGCGGTGCTCATCTACACTTCGGGCACGACAGGCCAGCCGAAGGGCGTGATGCTCTCGCACGACAACCTCGGTTCGAACGCGCAAGCCGCCTGCGATTACGGCCTCGGCGGCGTGAAACGGGGAGAGCCGGTGCTCTCGGTACTGCCCCTCTCGCATATCTACGAACACTGCATGTTGTACAGCTATATGATCAAGGGCGTCAGCGTATACGTATGCCACAGCCCGGACGATATGCTGGCCGATCTGCGCGACGCGCAGCCGGTCGTCGTAACGGCGGTGCCGCGCATCTTCGAGCGCTTGATCAACGGTACCAAATCCAGCGCCAAGGCGCACGGCGGCGCGCAGGCCAAACTCGTCCCATGGGCGCTCGACACGGGGCGCGACTACATGCTCGCGAAGGTGCAAGGGCCGCGCCCCGGCACGGCGTTGTCGCTGCGCTACCGATTGGCCTGGAGACTGGTTCTCCGGAAGATTCGCCCGGCGCTCGGGCTCGACAAACTGCTCTTCTTCGTCAGCGGAAGTGCACCGCTGCACCTGGATACGGCGATGACGATGCTGGCCTGCGATATTACGATTCTCGAGGGATACGGGCTGACGGAGTGTTCGCCGGTCGTCACGGCGAGCCGCTTGGAGGACCACCGCTACGGCACGGTCGGCAAGGCGCTGCCCGGCGTGCAGATCAAGATCGCCGAAGACGGCGAGATTCTCACCAAGGGCCCGAATGTCATGAAGGGATACTATAAGGACCCCGGAGCTACGGCGGAGGTGTTCGAAGACGGATGGTTCGAGACCGGCGACATCGGCACGGTCGATGCCGACGGTTATGTGCGCATCACCGACCGCAAGAAAGAACTCTTCAAAACCTCCGGAGGTAAGTTCGTTGCGCCGGCGCGGGTCGAGAGCGCGATCAAACGTTCCGTCTACGTCAATCAGGTGTTGTTGGTGGGCTACGGACGGCCCCATCCGGCGGCTCTCGTCTTGCCGAATTGGGATCTCTTGCGCCGCGAGTTTCACCTGAGCGCCGAGATGGCGACCCCGGAGATCGCGGCGCGCGAGGATGTGCAAGAGCTGATAACCAAGGAGGTGCGCCGCACGACCTCGGATCTCGCGAGCTACGAGCAGGTGCGGCGCGTCGTGGTCTTGCCGCGCGATTTGACCGTAGAGCGAGGCGAGCTCTCGCCGACGCTCAAGGTCCGCCGGCGCGTCGTTGAAGACAACTATGCCGCCGAGATCGAGCGCGTCTATCGGTTCGACCTGCACGAACCGCCGCGCGCCTAACGCGCCGTGTCCCACCGCGTCGACGAGATTCTCAAAGGCCCGATCAAGAGCAAGACGATCTTTCCAGCGCTCATCTTGCACATGGTCGCGAGCCGCCCCGATCACGGCTACGGGTTGATGCAGCGCATCGACGATTTGTGCGGCGGCTTGATCGCCGTAAACACCAACAAGATCTATCCGCTGCTGCGCCGCTTGGAAGAGCGCGGTTTCTTAGCGGCGGCTTGGGACCACCCGACCAAGCGCTCTCGGCGCATCTACCGCATCACGCCCGAAGGCGAGGTGCGCCTGGAACGCATCAAGACGGCGATGGAGCCGTATCTCGAGTCGATGGTCGAAGCGGTCGCAGACCTCAAGCGCGAGTTGTACGGCTCCGGCCCGGTGCCCTAACGCATGGTTGTGCCACAAACCTGGCCAGAAGGGGGGCGCCTGGGGAGGCGCAATCTACCGCGGATGGAGAGACGGAATTGAAACGAT
>JAJXWN010000048.1 GCA_021781595.1 bacterium
GATGCGAGCCGGGACGTGGCAGCCGCGTACGATCTTCCAGTAGCGCGCGACGGTCTCGCGCCGGCCGACGATCATCCGTTCGTGCGGGTAGCTGGGCGCAATAGCGGCAAATGCGGCGACGGCATCGTCGCCCTCGGCGGCGATGACGATCTGGCGCCCGAAATACGCAACGCCGCAGACCGTTCCGCCGCTCGCGTAGACGTAGGTCGCCGCACGCGTATCGATCCACGGGTCTCGCTCGATCAGCCAGTTGAGGAAGACGTTTTCGTACGGCGCGCGCGCGAGATATGCGATAGCGGCGCGGGCGTTCGTATCGCCGAGCGGCTCGGCGCCGGCGGGCTTCAACTCAGTTTGACGACGAATGCCGGCACGCTCGTCGGTTGTTTGCTGCCGCCGTTCGGCTCGGCGCTTACGGAAACCGCGACGATCGACTTCCCGTCGACGGGCAGAGCGACGACTGCCGTACCGTTGCGGTTGGGCACGAACGTGAGCGATGGCGACATCCGTTCCGCACCGGCATGCAGCGTCCACGCCTGGTATACGCGCCCCTTCGGCGGCATCGGCATGCCGCTCATCGCAAGGTAGACGTGCGCACCGCGTTTTATGACCTCGCCATGCGGGACCGCATAGCGTCGCGAACGCACCGAGACCAAGTCTGCAAGCATCTGCTGCTGCTTCGCGACGCCGCGCGCAAGTTCGCGGGACCGGCCGGATGCCTGCGCGAGGCGCATCTGCACCCGGCGCAGCTGCCCGCTCATCGAGATGTTCGTAATAGATGTAACGAGCGTGATCGCGAGACACGCCGCCGCCACCAGGTACGCCGGCCAGACGATCGGGCGATCCGATCGGAAAGGCGCTGCGGCGGGAAGTTCCGCCGCGCGCGACCGAATTGCATCGGCGCGAACGCGGCCCATGATCGACTGCTTCAGCCGCGAACCAGGAACCGCTCCCGCCGCCGCGTTCAGCGGCGCTTCGGGGAGCTCGCCTTCCGAGCGATCGGATTTGCTCCGAAGCAGATCGAGCGCGTGCGTACGCGCCACGCGGGCGATCCACACCGGAAAATCACCGCGCTGAAAGGCGCCGGGAGCGCTCCAGATCTTCAAGAACACCGCCTGCGTCACATCTTCCGCGTCTCCCACGTCCGCAAGAATCTGCAGGGAGACGCGGTAAACAAGACGGTTGTGAGCGTCGTAGAGTTCCTCGAACGCGCCGGCATCGCCGGCCCGTACGCGAGCCATGAGCCGCTCTGCGTCTTCCACGGATATGTGTTTCGCTTCATTCGAGAAATGCCCGCTACGGCGGCAGCTGTACCGGCGGCCCCTGACCGTCTTCGTAGGTGCCGATCAGCGGCGGCGGCGGGGGCATTGCGGGCGCCTCGTCGTCTACGCTCGAGAATGCAGGCATAGCCGGTTCCGGCGGATGCGGGGAAGGCGGCGGAGGCGGCGGAGGTGGCGACGTTTCGGCTTCCGGCGTACCGAGCACGACGGTCCGCGCGAAATGCCGTTCGGCAGGCACGCGCAGCCGGTCGTTCGCATCCTTCGTGAGTCCGCGCACGATATATGCTTGTGCCAGCCGTTTCAGCCCGCGTAGCGGAACCGTGCTGGCCGGAACGCCGACGAACAGGTCGGCGACGGGATCGAACGTACTCGCCGAGGCGAGCACGTACGCGTTCAGGTCCTCGGCAGCTTCCTGCAGGCGTGCGGCAACCTGCGCGGGATTGCCCACGATGGCATACTCTCGGCGTTGCTGAAAACCGACGTCTCCTGCAACGATTTTTCCGGAATTCACGCCGATCGTCACGTCGAACGGCTGGCGCTCTTGCGCTTGCCAGCGAGCGTTCATGGCGCTGACCATGCGCACGATGTCGAGGCAAGCGCGCAACGCGCGCTCTTCTTGAAACGGCTTATCGATCAGCACGCCGAACACGCCCGTGATGCCGTCGCCTCGCAAACTCTCGATCATGCCGCCATGACTTCCGATGGCGTTGCCGGCGATCGCATGGAACTCGTTGAGATAGCGCAGCGTCTCTTCGGGGGTTAGGTTCTCCGCGAAGAGCGCATAATTTCGAATCCTGCACGAAACGATCGTTCCATAATACTCGTGCGCTTCGAACAAGCGCGGGTCTTTGCGGGCGAGCAGCCCCTCTACTACCTGCGGCGGAACGTAGCGCGAAAATAATTCCCGCACGCGGCGGCTCTCTTCGCGCGCCCGCGCATAGCGCCTGAATATCTCGTAGACCGCCACGCCCGCAAGAGCGAGCGCCACCGCCGCGGTGGCTAAGATCGCGCCCATACTAGGGGTGTCGGCGCATGGCCCGGCGCGGCTTAGCCGTTGCGCCGCTGCCGAGCGCCGCCGCCGAGAGGTGCTGTTCGGCCAGGCGCCGGTGTTCGCGCATATAGAGCGGCCGGTGGCAGGCCGGGCAGACGTCGAGCGTCGAGAGCTTATCCAAATAGGCGAGAAAGGCCGTAACGTACTCCGCGTGGCTCCAGGTCAGCGGCGAGACGGAGACGGGTCCGCCGGTGCGCGGATCTATCTGCTCGGATAGAATGCCGCTGGGCAGCGCATGATCCACCACCCACTGCAGCAGCGGCAGCGTCTTCTTGAGATCGTCCGCAGTACGCGCGCGCGCGATTGCGTAGCGCGCCCTCCAGAGCGTGCAGATGAACCACGGGTTGCCGGGAACGTTCGCGCCTTCCTCCGCAACCCGATAGTACGAATCGCCAACGTAACGAGCGCACCCACCGACGCCGGTCTCGACCCAAAGACTGTCGAACAGCGAGTCGGCTGCCGCAGTGAAGCGCTCGTCGGTCACGTCCAGCAGCCCGAACGCAAACAGACCGAAGACGGCGGCGTCGGGCGTCCAGTCCGGCGCGAACCGGCCGTCGCCGTCAACGCCGATCATGCGTGCGAAGCGTCCCGCCTCCGCGTCGAAGAAGCGCTCGACGACCTCTTTTTGCAAGCGGGCGGCTGCGGTGGCGAAACGCCTGGCGTCGGCCTCTTCCCCGAAAGCCTGGGCGAAGTTCGCGGCCGCCTGCAAGCCGCCGAAGACGGCTCCGACGGTAAACGCGTGGATGCCCCAGCGCTCTTCCCACAGATCGTACGAAGCTTTGCAGAGCCCGTTGCCGTCGACGTATTCCGATAGAAACGTTCCTGCCGCGACGACGAGCGGGCCGTAGAGTTCGCGAATCGATTCGATCGATCGCGTGCGATCGAAATGATGCCAGAGGCTCCACACCACGAGCGCGGTCTCGTCTTCCTGGATGGGCAGTCGAGGGCGTCCGTCGACTTCGTACGGATGCCACGAGGACGCAAGCGTCCCGTCCGGATTGTACTTGTGCTGGAAGTAGCCACCCTCGTGAACGATTCGCCCGCAAAATCGATAGAACGCGCTTGCGAGCTCGTGGCGCCCGGCCTCGTCCAGCGCGAACGATACGAGCGCGCCGTCGCGCGGCCATACATAGGAATAGGTATCGCCGTTATAGGCCTGGTTATCCGAATCGTTCGCGGCGAGGATGCCGCCGCTGTCGTCGATCTGCGTCCGGATGGTCAAGAGGCTGCGCGTGTACTGCGAAACGAGCGCGTTGGGCATCGGGCCGAAATCCGTGCGATCCCTGTTCGACCAAAGCGACCAATAGCTGCGCGTGCGCTCGACGAAGATCTCCGGGTCGTCGCGCAGGCGCTCGTTGAGATGCTCGACGGCGTTCATATCCTTGCCCAGCGCCAACCACGCGTACAAAATACGTTCTTCCTGCGCGGCATCGCTCGCGTGCAGCGCGATGACCGAATCGACCGAACCCTGCGCGATCGGGTTGCGCGAGAGCTCGCCGTCCTCTGCGTCTCGCCAAGTGCCTTCTTGGAAGTTGAAGTCCTTTTGGCCGCAGGCCCAATCGTCGAGTGCGCCGTTTCGGCCGATGCCGCCGTGCAGAAAATAGCGCGATTCCTTGTAATGGATCAAGGCTTTGGCGTCGGGCTTGTACAGCGCGGTGTCGCCGATCGGATTGCCGTATATGCGCAGATCGAGCCCGAGGAAGAGCCGGACGTCGGTCGCGCCGCCGGGCGCAATCGCAAAGCGCCGCACCAATAGCGGCCGAGCGAAGTCGACGGCGTCGGTTACGTGGATCGATACGTTGAGCCGTGGGTGCGTAAGCCTGACGTTCGTAACCAGCGTATCGTCTTCGTACCGCAGTTCGCGCTGCCAGCCGTCGTCGGCAACCCAGGCGAAGGATCCGTCGGCCCAGACGCCCAGCCGGCAATAATAGCCGCAGACGTGATTCTCGCTCCCGACGTGCGGATAGAAGATGTCCCGGATGTTGTAGGACTGGTCAAAATTGACGAGCAAACGGCCGTTGCCGAGAGGAAGGTCGCGAGGCATTGCGTCCAACTCCATCCTAAAGTGCGCGGCCGCGCTGCCGCTAGAGCGGGAACCCGCTGAGGGGACGGGTAAGGCAACGCGGATGCGTCGCCTCATGCCGATTGTCTGCATTCTCGGTGCGGCCGCCTTGCCTGCGGGCCTCGCCGCGAGCCCCGGCGAGTCGCTTCATCTGTTACCCGAACCCAACCACGTCGCCTTCGTGCGGTGCGCCGCGCGGACCGGGATGCGCCCGATGCCCTCGACGGTGAGTTCGGCGTTCGATCCGGGCGCGTTGGACCTGATCGACCGGCGTTGGAAGGCGCTAGGCATACCGCCGCTGCGCCGGTCGGCGCACCCCGACGTTGTCGTGGAGCATGCGGCGCTCCCGCCGCAGGCGTACGAGCTCGAAACGGACGGATCTCGCGTAACGATACGCGCGGGCGACGCGGCGGGAGCCTTTTACGCCGCCATGACCCTCGCGCAACTTCCGCAGCGCACGGGAACCTGGCGGATGCCCTGCGTGCGCGTCGGCGACGCCCCGGCGCTGCGCTGGCGGATTCTCTCCGATGACGTCTCGCGCGGGCCGCTGCCGACGATGCGATACTTTAAAGAGCGCATCCGGACGATCGCGTTCTACAAGATGAACGGCTATTCGCCGTACATGGAAAATGTTTTCGTCGACCCGCACGATCCGCTGCCCGCACCGCTCGACGGGATTACGCCGGCGCAGCTGCGCGAACTCGCCGCCTACGCCAAACGCTTTCACGTCGCTTTCATTCCCGAACAGCAAACGTTCGCACACATGCACGGAACCCTGAAATACGAACGCTACGCGAGTGCGGCCGAGCTGCCGCACGGGTTCTTACTGAGCCCGGCGTCTCCGCTCTCACTATCCTACGTTTCGACGCTGATCCGGGACGAGCTGCGCGCCGTCGGCCACCCCGTCTTCTTCCACATCGGCTCGGACGAACCGTCGATGCTGGGCCAAGGCCAGAGCAAGGCTCTCGTCGCGCGTTTGGGTTTCGCCCGCGTCTTCGCCGATCACGTAGACCAGATGAACGCCTTGATCGCGCCATCCGGTGCGCGGCTGATGCTGTGGGACGATGCAATCGAGCAGCATCCTTCGATCCTGCGCCTGCTTCCCAAGAACGTTGTGATCGTCAACTGGCACTACGGCGATAACAAAACGTTTCTCCCGTATATAAATTTGATCGCGAACGGCGGCTTTGCGCAGATGGTTGCCCCCGGTGACCGCAACTGGAGCGAGATCTTCCCCGACGTCAACGCGGCCTTGGTCAACGAGCGCCGCTTTATAACCGAAGGCATACGGGCGCACGTAATGGGGCTGTTTCAGACGGTTTGGAACGACGACGGGGAGACGCTCTACCAAGCCACGTGGTATCCGGTGCTGTATGCGGCGAGTTCGGCGTGGGACCGGGAGCCGGTCGAGCCGCGACGTTTTGCGAGCGATTTTCCGCGAGCGTTCTTCGGCAGCGGCGACCCGCGTTACGCGATGGACGTTGCGAAACTGGCCGACGTTCAAACTCGCCTGACGGCGGATCCGTACGACACGACGGACTCCCTTTTCTGGGCCGATCCCTTCGATCCGCGCATCGCCGCGCGTATGGAAAAGGTCGACCTGCACGTCGTGCGGCTCGAAGCGGAGTCGGTTGAAACGCACCTGCTGCGGCACGCGCCTCCTCTCCACGCCGAAGCGGCCCGCGTGATGTTTCTCGCGGCGCGGCGTTACGACGTGCTCGCGCGAAAGTTCCAAATCGCGCGCGAGGTACGGTATTACTACGACGACGCCCGCGCTCAAGCCGCAAAGCCGCATAGCCGGACGCTTCGGGATCTCTACTGGTGCAAGTATTGGTTCTGGGAACTGCGGGACGATTACGAAGGGCTCGCCCCGCTCTACGAACGTGCGTGGCGATACGAAAGCCGCAGCGGTCACCTGGCGGACAACCTCGAGCGCTACCACATGGCGGCGCAGCAGGCGATCGCGTGGGCCCACGATATGGGCGTCATGACCTACGAGGACTACGTGCGCGCCAAGCTTTTCCCGCCGCTGCATCGCGTACTGCGCTTGCGCCGGAGCGCAGCGTCGCCCTGAGCGTCTCGTACGGTGGCTGCGATGCTTAGCGGCGCGGCGATCCTGGCCGTCTTTCTGCTCTTCGCCGCGCTCATGTTCGCGCGCATCGTTCCCGCGCTTCTAGCCCTCCCAGCCATGGCGGTCGGCATGGCGCTGGTCGCCGGCGTACCGTGGAACGGCGCGGCTACGATCGTCGTCACGGGCGCGGCGTCGCTGGCCTCGGTATACGTTACCGTCATTTTTGGAGCGATGCTCGGCCGCGTTACGCTGGATACGGGCATCGCGCGTAGCATCGTCAACTTCGCCGCCGAGTTCGGCGGCGATCGCCCGCCGGTCGTGGCGCTGATACTGAGTGCGGCCGTCGCCGCGCTCTTCGTCTCGCTCTCGGGGCTCGGCGCGATCATCATGGTGGGCTCGATCGTCTTGCCGGTCATGATGACGACGGGCGTACCGCGCAAGATCGCCGCGACGATTTTTCTGATGGCCTTCGCGCTCGGATTCATCTTCAACATCGTGAACTGGAAATTTTACACGCAGTTCTTCGGCGTTACGCCGCAGCAGATGCTTCCCTACGCGCTGCTCCTGGCGGCGATCGACCTCGTCGCGCTGATCGCGTACGCGGCCACTTCGTTCCGCGCGGTTCGGGGCTATGCCGCCTGGGCGGTCACCTCTGCGCCGGGCGGCGCAGAGGGCCGCGCGGTACCCTGGTGGTCGCTCGTTACGCCCATTCTTCCGATCGCACTGTACTTCGGCTTCCATCTCGATCCGGCGCTGGCGTTCATCCTTGCGGCGCTCTACGGAGCGCTCGCAACCAAACCGCGGCTCGTGGTGCAGACGCTTGCGGCAGCGGCAATCCGCGGCGTCGAAGACGTCGCACCGGCGATCATCCTGTTCATGGGCATCGGCATGCTGCTCGTCGCCACAAAAACGCCCCAGTTTGCGGCGGCGCTGCGGCCGCTTGCAGAGGCAGGGGCGCTGCGTAACCCGTTTGCGTTCGTCGCGCTCTTCGGCCTCGCCAGCCCTCTCGTACTCTATCGCGGCCCGCTCAACCCCTTCGGCGTCGGCATCGCGGTCTTCACCGCATTGCTCGTAGGGCACGTGTTCCCGCCCGTCATTTTGGTGGCGGCGATCATGGCCGTCGTGCAAGTACAGAACGTCTGCGATCCGACCAATACGTCCAACGTCTGGGTGGCCAACTTCACCGGCGTACCGATTGCCGAAATAACCAAGCGCACGCTCCCCTATCAAGTCGCCGTCGCGACCGCGGCCTGCATCGCCGTCGTGGTTGCATCCTCTGCGCTATTTGGCGTACGCCCGTTCGTCGCGATGCTTCCGCAGGCGGCCGCGGCCGAGCCGGCATCGACCTCCGCGCCGGCGTTTCCCGGGCTGTTCGCGCCGCCCGGCGCGGCCTATCGCGTTGGGGTCGGCAGCGATGGGAGCGCGGCCGCAACGCTCGCGGCGGCTACCGTCGTCCGCAGCCTCAACGGCTGGCGGCGAGGGCTGCGCGCCTTTCCTTCCGCCGCCGACCCGAATGCAGCCGATTGCAGCGCGAAACGCTATGCCGCGTTCGTCACCGCGACGGCAACGACTTTCAAACTGATCGAAGGCACCGATCTCGACATCGGCGTGCGGCTGAGCGATTGCGGCGGTTGGGAGGTCGACGAATGGCACGACCACGAGGTTTTTCGTAGCGGCCCGAAGCCGGCCGACGTGAAGCGTCTGGCTCTGCAGGGACTGGCGCGCATGCGCCGCTGGAGCGCGGCCCATCCCCGGCACGCGCATAATCTCTTCGCCCACGGCGTTGCCTGGGCTCCCGGCGACAGGCCAACCTATTTTTTCGCGCTGTTCAAGACGGTCGACGGCAACATGCGCTGCTTCGTTCGGGCCGGAGGCCCTGCATACGATGCGGGCATGCGCACCAACGACGTTGTCGAGAAACTCGACGGAAAATATTGGTGGGATTATGGAACCTATCAAACGGAGCTTCGCGCCTACGACGGGAAACCGCACTCTTTCGAGCTACAGCGCGGCTCGCAGACGATCGAGGTCCGGCTGGGAGCACCGTATACCGGAGGGAATCGTGACGAAGATCGACGAGCGGATAGCCGCCTTCTGCAACGCGCACGAGAGCGCGTACCTGGAAGAGTTGAAGGAGTGGATCGCGATACCGTCGATCAGCGCGAATCCCGAGTATCGCGGCCAGGTGCGGCGCTGTTGCGAGCGTTTAGTCGATCGGATGCGGCAGGCCGGCATAGAGTCGGAGTTGCTTGAGACCGGCGGCAACCCACTCGCTTACGGCCAGTGGCTCGGCGCGCCAGGCAAGCCGACGATGCTGGTCTACGGGCACTACGACGTGCAGCCCGTCGATCCGCTCGAGCTCTGGCAGAGCCCGCCTTTTGAAGCCGAGGTGCGCGACGGTAATATCTACGGCCGCGGCGCGGTCGACGACAAGGGCCAGGTGCTCATGCATCTTGCAGCGATCGAAGCGCATCTAAGGACGCGCGGAAAGCTTCCGATCAACGTAAGAGTCGTCGTCGAGGGCGAAGAAGAGATCGGTTCGCCGAGTTTCGAGCCGGCACTGACGCGGCATCGCGAGAGATTCGCGGCGGATCTGGCGGTAATCTCCGACACGGCAGTCTATTCGGAAGATTTGCCGTCGCTCACCACGTCGATTCGCGGGCTCGTGCATTGGGAGATCGCGGTCACCGGACCGGCCGAGGACCTGCACTCCGGATATTTCGGCGGCCTCGTCGACAATCCGATCGAAGTGCTCGCGCGAATGATCGCGCGCCTCAAAGACGGCGACGGCCGCGTAGCCGTACCCGGCTTCTACGACGGCGTTGCGCCCATCGACGCGGCGACCGCTGCCGAACTGGGCGCGCTGCCGTTCGATGAAGAAACGGAGGCGCGGAATCTCGGCGTTCCCGCACTCGGCGGCGAGCATGGCGTCGCCCCGCTCGAACGGCAGTGGCTACGCCCGACGCTGGAGTGCAACGGCATCTGGGGTGGATACCAAGGTCCAGGCACCAAGACGATCATCCCGAGCTGGGCGAAGGCAAAAGTCTCCGCGAGGTTGGTGGCCGGCCAGGATCCGGGCCGCGTCAAGGAGTCGGTTCTTGCGTTCCTGCAGCGGATCGCGCCGCCCACGGTACGCGTTGAGATCGAAGCGAGCGGCGACGTTCGTGCCGTGCATACCTCACGGGAGCATCCGGCCGTCGCTGCGGCCGCCCGAGCGATGGAAGCGGGCTTCGGAAAACCGCCGGTCTTTATCGGAACCGGCGGAACGATCGGTCCGGTAGCCAGTTTCGATCGCGTCCTCGGCATCCCGCAAGTGCTGATCGGCGTGGGCCTTCCCGACGACCGTATCCACGCACCCAACGAAAAGTTCTCCCTATCGCAGTTTTTCGGCGGCATAAAGACGATCTGCGCGCTCTATGACGAACTCGCGCTTCTGCCTTATGCGCGCACCTGATCCGTAGCGCATCGGTACCCCAGATGAACCATTGCGCAGCGGAGCCATCGAGATAACGATGAACGCCAATGTTCTTACGATCGATGTCGCGTAAGCTGCGCCTGGGGATCGACGTCGGCGGAACGTTTACGGACGTTGTTGCAATCGACGTGCCGGCGCGCAGCGTGGTCGCGCGCGTCAAAGTGCCGACCACGCATGCGGCGCCGGAAGGCGTTGCCGCCGGCATCGTTGCGGGCATCGAGCAGCTCTTCGCGCAGAACGCCATCGCGCCGAGCGAGGTCGCTTTCATTGCGCACTCGACCACGCAGGCGACGAACGCGTTGTTGGAAGGCGACGTCGCCGCCGTTGGGGTCTTGGGGCTACTGGAGAGCTTGGCGCCGCTTGCGCGCGCGCAGATGTGCTTTCCACGCGTTGATCTAGCGCCGGGGGTGCCGTTTCAGGCGCATTTCGCGTTTGCGCGTACGATGGACACACCGGGAGTGCAGCGCGCGCTGGAGACGCTTGAAACGCAAGGCGCCGGCGCAGTTGCGATTTCCGCAGCGTTCTCGGTGGACCGCCCAGCCGGGGAAGACCACGCCGCTTCCGCCGCCCGGGCGATGGGAATCTACGCCACGGCCGGCCATGAAGTCAGTTCGATGTACGGCCTGCGAGCGCGAACGCGAACCGCCGCGCTCAATGCCGCGATCCTGCCGCGTATGGTGCAGACGGCTCGTTTGACGCAGCAAGCGGCCGCCCGTGCGGCAATCGGCGCGCCGCTGATGGTGATGCGCAGCGATGGTGGCGTGATGGACGTGCGCGAGATGGAACGGCGCCCCATTCTTACGCTACTCTCGGGCCCTGCTGCCGGCGTTGCGGGCGCGCTGCTGCACGAAAACGTCACCGACGGCATCTTCATCGAAATCGGCGGAACGAGCGCCGATTGCTCAGCAATCCGGGCGGGCATGCCGCAGATGCGTCCGGCGCGTATCGGCGGCCATCGCATCCTGCTGCGCACGCTGGACGTTCGCACGCTCGCGATTGCCGGCGGCAGCATGTTGCGCGTCGATGCGAGCCGGATCGTTGACGTCGGACCGCGTTCTGCGCACATCGCCGGCCTGAAGTACGCCAGTTTCACCGCTCCCGAACTCTTTGCGGGTGCGTGCTTGGAACGCATCGCGCCGAGCGCGCACGATCCGCCCGATTATGCGGCGATCGTAGCGCGCGACGGTACGCGCATCGCGCTTACCCCGACCTGCGCGGCGAATCTGCTGGGGTTCGTCCCCGCGGGGGCTTTCGCATCCGGGAACGCGGAGTCGGCGAGGCGCGGCTTCGAAGTGCTCGCCAGGGCGTTAGGCTCGGATGCAGACGCGCTGGCGCGCGCGTCCCTGGAGATTGCAACGGCGAAGCTGCGGGCAGCCGTCGAGGAACTGATTGCGGATTACGAGCTCGATCGCGAGACGCTGGTCATGGTCGGCGGCGGAGGCGGGGCGGCGGCGCTAGTACCGTACATGGCGCACAGCAGCCGGCTCGAGTTCCGGTTGGCGCGGGACGCGGAGGTCATCTCGCCGATCGGCGTCGCACTTGCCCTGGTGCGTGAGGTCGTGGAACGAACGATCGTCGATCCGGCCGCTCGCGACATAATTCGAATTCGCCGCGAGGCGCAGGATGCGGTCGTTGCCGCAGGCGCTTCACCGGAGCGCGTCGAGATCGCGGTCGAGATCGATCCGCAGCGCAATCTCGTGCGCGCAACGGCCTCGGGCGCGAGCGAACTGGCAGAAGCTGCTTCGCACGGTGAGCAGAGCGACGAAGAGTTGCACCGATCCGCCGTGCGGCTCTTGCGCGCATCGGAAGCTGCAGCCGTTTCGTGCATCGGACGGACTGGCGGTTTGACCGTCTTTGAGGCGAAACGGTCGCACGCGGGGCGTTTGGGACGGCGTGTAACCGTTCGCGACGTGCGCGTGCTGGATCGTACCGGCGTCGGCCGCTTAGCCCTACGCGATCCGCTGGTGCGTCAGACGACCGCAGCGCAAGCGCAAGCTGTGCTTCGCGACGCCGTGGAAGAGGCGACCGCCTTTGGGGACGCCGGCCGCGCGCTCCCGGAACTCTATCTTCTCCATGGTTCGCGCATCGCCGACTACTGCGGCCTTGCGGAGGCGGAGCAGGTCGCCGCGCTGGCCGCCGAAGAGCTGGCCGGGCGCGCTCCGAGCGAGCCCGTCGTCATTCTCGCCGGCCGCCGGCAGGCGTAACTTCAACGCCGGCTTAAGGTATTTTGTAACATGCCGCACGTTACCGTCGAAAGCGATGCCGTTCAGATCCA
>JAJXWN010000049.1 GCA_021781595.1 bacterium
CGCCACCGCGGCGCAGGCCGCCATCGCGATGCGCGAGGAGATCCATCTTCGCCCGCTCGGCGACGGTCCGATCGCAGCGCAGCAGCTCCTGTTTCGCATCGCGCGCGAACGCCCCGACCTTCCCTCACCGGTACGTACGACGATCGACTTGCGCCTGCAGCGTTTCGTCCAGAGCCAAGCGCGGCAAGTCGTTGGCGCGCTCTCGGGGCGCAACGTCACGCAAGCCGCCGCGCTCGTGATCGACAACCGCAACGGCGAGGTACTGGCGTATCTGGGCTCGACCGATTATTTCAACGATGCGTACCTCGGCCGAAACGACGGAGTGCGCGCGCTCCGCCAGCCGGGATCGACGCTCAAACCGTTCTTGTACGAATTCGCACTCGAACGCCGGGCAATTCGACCGAATACGATCCTCGCCGACGTACCGACCTCGTACGCGATTCCGAACGGTGAGATATACAGCCCGCAAGACTACAGCCGGCAGTTTTCCGGCCCGGTTCCGGTGCGCTTCGCCCTCGCGAACTCGCTCAACGTGCCGGCGGTGCGCGTGCTCGCCCGCGTCGGCGTAACCGCCTTTCTGGCTCGCCTGCACCAACTCGGCTTCGCGAACCTCACGCATCCGCCGGCGTACTACGGCCTCGGCCTCACGCTCGGCGCGGGCGACGTAACGCTCTGGGATCTCGCGCACGCGTACGTCACGCTCGCGCGGGGTGGAGACGCAATCCCTCTGCGCACGGTGCGCGGCGGCGGACCGGTGCGCGGCACGCAAATCGGCGACCGCGGGACGTGGGAGCTGATCACCGGCATGCTCGCCGATCCGTACGCGCGCGCGCAGTCCTTCGGGATCGGGTCGGTCGTCGACATGCCCTTCCCCGCAGCCGTGAAAACCGGCACCTCCTCTGATTTTCGCGATACGTGGACCGTCGGCTACACGCCGCAGTATACCGTGGCCGTGTGGGTGGGGAACTTCACCGGCGCGCCGATGCGCGACGTCGCGGGGGTCAGCGGCGCGGGGCCGCTATGGAACCGCATCATGCTCCACCTCTACGAACGCCGCGACCCGCCGCGGTTTCCCGCACCGCAAGGCTACGCGCGCGTATCCCTCTGCGCGACGACCGGGCTCCCGCCGGCGCGCGACTGCCGGCACGTCTTTAGCGAGTACCTGGACGCCGGCGACTTGCGCGCCATGCTCTTGGCAGAGCGGCGCCCGCGAAGCGCGGCGCGGCAGGCCGCTTACGACCAATGGCGCGCGCAGCAGGGGGAGACCACCGGGCCGCTCCACATTCTCTTTCCCCAGGATGGCGCCGTCTTCGAAGACGCGCTCGCGCCGAACGACCCTCAGCGCGCGCAGCAAACGGTCGAGTTTCGCATCAGCCGTCCACGCGGAGCGCTCGTCACGTGGTCGCTCGACGGCCGCCGGATCGCGCGCGGCGGCGGCGACCGCTATTTTTGGACGGTGCGGCCGGGAGCGTGGGTGCTGACCGTGGCGTCCGGCCGCGCGGTGCGGCGCGTGCGCTTCGAGGTCATTCGCGGCCGGCCGCATGCGAAACGCGGCTTCGCGCTCAGCTCGCGCTAAAAACGCTTCTCGAAAACGCGTTTGACGATTGCGATCGCGTTCAGCGCCTTGGGAAAGCCGGCGAAGGGAACGAGCGTCATGACCGCTTCGACGATCTCGGCCTTGGTGAGGCCGACGTTGAGCGCGCCATGCACGTGCGTTTCCAACTGGGCGTCGCAGCCTCCCATGGTAGCCAGAGAAGCGATCGCAACGAGTTCGCGCTGGCGCAGGTCGCCTTCGCGCGCGTAGATCTCGCCGAAGGCGAACTCAACCAGATAACGCGTGAAATCCGGCGCGACGTCGTCGTAGGCGCGCAACAGATTCTCCGCTACCCGGTCTCCGTCGACGGTGCGCAGCAACTCCTCGCCGCGCGCTCGGCGCTCGCGGTCCACCTCTTACTCGGCCAGCGCCGCGCGAAGGAGGCGATCTTGTTCGACCGCATGAGCGCCAGCGTAGCCTTCCGACGGGCTCGCGCGGTAGGGGCGGCCGACATATTCGATGTCGTAGCGATCGGTTACCCGTTCGAGCAGCCGGCGGCGGACATACGCTCGCGCGCCCATGTTCTTCGGCTCTTCTTGCACCCACACGAGTTTCTTGAGATTCGGATACGACGCGACGATCTCGACGATATCCACGTTCGGCAACGGCGAAAGCTGCTCGATGCGCGCTACCGCGGTCTTCCGAAGCGTCCGGTACGCTTCGTGCTGCACGAGGTCATAATAGATCTTGCCGGTGCAGAGGATCAGCCGCTCGACCTGCGCTTTATCCGTCACGTTCGGATCGTCGATCGCGGGTTTGAACGAACCGTTCGCCATATCGCCTATCTGCCCGAACGAAGCTTCCAAGCGCAACAGCGACTTCGGCGTGATGACGACCAGCGGCACCGGCGCGGGCGAACTCGCCTGCTCGCGCAGCATGTGATAATAGTTTGCGGCGGTCGACGGATAGACGACGCGTAGATTTTCCTCGGCGGCGAGCTGCAGGAAGCGCTCGAGGCGCGCACTCGAATGCTCGGGTCCTTGACCTTCGTACCCGTGCGGCAGGAGCAGGGTCAGGCGAGCCGTTTGCCCCCACTTCGCTTGGCCGGCGACGACGAACTGATCGATGACGATCTGCGCGCCGTTGACGAAGTCGCCGAACTGCGCTTCCCAAAGAACGAGCGCCTGCGGTGCGGCGGTGCTATAGCCGTACTCGAATCCCAAGCACGCGTATTCGGAGAGAGGGCTGTTATGGATCTCGAAGGAGGCCTTCGCATCGGCGAGGTGCTGCAACGGCACGTACGTCGCCCCGGTTTTTGGATCGTGCAGCACGGCGTGGCGATGGCTGAAGGTTCCGCGCTCGGTATCTTGGCCCGAGAGGCGAATCGGCGTTCCGGCCGCAAGCAGCGACGCAAACGCGAGCGCCTCCGCAGCGCCCCAATCGACGAGGCCCTTCTGCTCGAGCAACGTCTTGCGGCGGTCGAACTGCGTCTGCAGTTTCTTATTGGGCGTGAAGCCGGCCGGCACCGTGGTCAACTCGTCGTTCCAGCGCAGCAGCGCCGGTTGCGCAACCGGCGGCAGCTCCGCGGCGACGATCGTTCCGGCGTTGGTCACGAGCTTCGCGAGCGCCCCCGCGACGTCGTGGCCGGCGCCCTTGACGTGCCGGTACGCCTCCTGCAGGTGCGCGTTCGCTTCGGAGACCATGTCGTTGACCGTTTCGGCGGGGACGACGCCTTGCGCGACGAGCTTGTTGGCGAAGAGCTCCCGCGCGGTCGGGTGCGACTTGATGCGCTCGTACATCTCGGGCTGCGTGTAGGCGGGTTCGTCCTGCTCGTTGTGGCCGTAGCGGCGATAGCCGATGACGTCGATGATCGCGTCGCGGCCAAATTTTCTGCGGAACTCGACTGCGAGGTGCACGGCCCAAATGCAAGCCTCCACGTCGTCGGCGTTCACGTGTACGATCGGCACGTCGAAGCCTTTGGCGAGATCCGAGGAGTAGCGCGTCGAGCGCGAATCTTCGGCATCGGTTGTGAAACCGATCTGGTTGTTGGCGATGACGTGCAGCGTACCGCCGGTCGTGTAACCCGGCAGCGACTGCAGGTTTAGAACTTCCGAGACGATGCCTTGCCCAGGGAAGGCGGCGTCACCGTGAATGAGAATCGGAACCGCTTTGCCGAAATCGAGCACCGGAACGGCGCTCGCCGTATCCGTCTGCAACGCGCGCGCCGAGCCTTCCACGACCGGATCGACCGCCTCCAGATGACTTGGGTTATGCGCGAGAGTGACGGCGATATGCCGATCCGCCGCGGCACTGTAAACGCCGGTCGCTCCATGATGGTACTTGACGTCACCCGTAACGTCCCCGTCGCCGACCTCGCCGCGTTCGTGCGCGGCTTCGAACTCGGCGAGAATCTCCTCGTACGGAACGTTGACGACGTGCGCGATCGTATTGAGGCGCCCGCGATGCGCCATCCCGAGGACGGCGTTGGGCACGCCGTCGCCGGCCAGCATCTGCAACATCTCTTCGAGCATCGGAACCATCACGTCCAAGCCCTCGAGCGAGAACGTCTTCTGCCCGATGAACGTCTTGCGCAAGAAACGCTCGAACGCTTCGACGCGCGTCAGCCGCCGCAATACTGCGATCTTGCTCTCGCTCGACAGAGCGATTTTATGCTTGCCCGATTCGATGACGTCTTGCAGCCACTCGCGCTGCGCGGTATGGGATATGTGCTCGATTTCGTACGCGATCGTCGAGCTGTACGTCTCGCGCAAACGCGGCAGCACCTCGGCGAGCGTACTGCCGGGAACCTTCACGCGCAACACCGACGCGGGCACCGCCGACTGCAGGGCGGGAACCAGCCCGTAGCTGGCCGGCTCGAGCGACGGGTCGCCGGCCGGCTCCCGGCCGAGCGGATCGAGCGTCGCAGCCAGCAATCCGTGCGTGCGGTATGCGGCGACGATGGCCATGCCGGCCGCTACCGCGCGCAACATCTCGTCCGACGGCGCCGCCGACTCCTCGCCCTGCGCTACGATCGCCGGCAACGCGCCCGGTTGTTTCGCCGGCAGCACTGCGGCATGCACGCCGAGCGACTGGAAGATCGCCTCGTAGAAGCCGTCCTTCCCCTGCAACAGTTCGTCAACGCGCTTGAGGTACTCGCCCGACTGCGCTCCTTGGATCACTCGATGGTCGTAGGTCGACGTCATCTGCATGATCTTGCTAACGCCAAGCGTCGCGAGCGTCTGCGGGCTGACGGCGGAAAAGCCTGGGGGATACCCGATGGCACCGGCGGCCAAGATCGCTCCTTGACCTGCCATCAGCCGCGGAATCGAAGCAACGGTACCGATGCCGCCGGGGTTGGTGAGCGTGAATGACGCGCCTTGCAGATCGTCCGCGACGAGCTTGTTCTCGCGCGCCTTGGCAACGAGCTCTTCGTATCTTGCGTGGAATCCGGCGAAATCCAGGGCGCCGGCATGCTTGATGACGGGAACGACCAAGAAACGCGAACCGTCTTTGCGCTGCGAATCGACGGCTAGGCCCAGATGAATCCCCGGCTCGACGCGCGTGGCTTGGCCGTTCTCGCGGCGAAAGCTCGAGGTGATGAATGGGAGCTCGGCCGCCGCGCGCACGAGCGCGTATGCGACCAGATGCGTAAACGACACCTTCTGCGAGCGGCCGGCGGAGTTCAGCGCGCCGTTCAGCTCGCGGCGGCGCGCGTCCAGAACGTCGACCGCGAGCGTGCGGAAGCTCGTAGCCGTTGGGATTGCGAGGCTCTGCTCCATGTACCCGATCAGCGCGGCGGCCGGGCCTTTCAGGGGCACGAGCTTCGCGTCCGCTGCGAGCGCCGGCAGCGCGGCAGCCGACGTCGGCGCGAGGCCGAGTTGCGCGGCAGGCGCTTGGCTCTCCACGTCGTCGCGAAGAATCAAACCGTCAGGGCCGGAGCCGCGTACGCGCGCGAGATCGACGTGCAGTTGGCGGGCGGCTCTGCGGGCCTGCGGCGTGGCGGCGGAGGCGCCGGAACGCGGCGCCGGCGGCGGTGCTGCCGCAACCGGCGGTGGTGCGGCCAGCGGCGCTGCGGCGGCGGGCACCGCCTTCGAACCCGAGGTGTCGATCTCTGCAAGTACGGCACCCACCGCCACGGTATCGCCTTCGGCGACGAGGATCTGCGCGATGGTGCCCGATACGGTGGCGGGCACCTCGACATCGACCTTGTCGGTCGTCACCTCCACCAAGGGCTCGCCTTCGGCGACGTAGTCGCCGACGCGTTTGCGCCACTCCACGATGGAACCCTCCGTTACGGATTCGCCCATCTCGGGGAGGGTGACGTGAACCATCGTCTCCGGCACTTAGTATCGCTGCTCCGTCTTAAATGATGTCGTGAGGAACTGGAATCCCGTTACTTCGGAGTCCCGGCGGGGAGCCCCGCCCGCGGCCGGCACCAGCGGGCCGACAATAAGTCAAATATATTACATAACTATATTCCATAGATACTATCTATGATGAACGCGACTCCGGCCTGCGAACCTCCCGCAAGCAAAGGTTAAGATTATGCGCCTGCTGCGTAAAGCGGCGGGGCTTCGGGAATGCTCTTGGAAGACGATGCGCATGCAACTCCTCGCGCCGGCCTCGCCAACGGTACCGGCAAATCCAAATCCCACGCAAACCCGCTCGAGGCCGATGATTCTCCCTATGGCCAGGCCCGCACGGCAGCCCGCGGCCGTACGCCCAAACCCCGAAGCAAGCGATTCCAAAGCGCAGTTGCGTTCGCTCGGCATCGGCAGCCACGTCGACACGTTGGCCTGAACGCGCGATACCGCTACCCGGCGTGCGCGGCGCGCGCGATGAGCAAACTGCTGGCTGCGATGGTGACCCAAAGCACGAATCCGAGTGCCAGCGGCCGTAGTCCGGCCGCACGCATCTTCGCGAAGTCCGCCGAAAGCCCGACACCGCTCAGCGCCAAGACGATGAGGAAGAGCGCCAGCTGCGTGAGCCCCGGATGCGCCGCCGCCGGAATCACACCGAACGTATTGAGTAGCGCGGCAAACAAGAACCAGAGGATGAACCACGGCATAATCGCCTTCCAGTCGATGACGCCGCGCGTCGTGCGCAAAGCCGCAATCGTTTTAGCCGCGTAGAAGATCACGATCGGCACGATCAGCGTCGTGCGCGTCAACTTCACGATGACGGCTTCGTTCGCGGCGGCGTGTCCGTAAACCCATCCGGCCGCGACGACCGACGACGTGTCGTTGATCGCCGTTCCCGCCCATAATCCGAAGGCTTGCTGCGAAAGCATCAGTAAATGCCCAATCGGCGGGAACGTTAGCACGGCGACGATATTGAAAAAGAAGATCGTCGAGATGCCGTACGCAATCTCGGCCTCACTCGCCTCCACGACCGTCGAAAGCGCCGCAATTGCCGAGCCGCCGCAGATCGCGGTGCCCACGCCGAGCAACCGGCGCAAGTTCGTATCTAGGCCGAGCATGCGGCCGACCACATACGCGACCGCGAGCGTGATCGCGAGCGTTCCGAGCATGACCGGGAGCGAGCGCATGCCGCTGCCGACGATCTGCTGCAGGCTGAGATTCGCTCCGAGAACGATGATGGAGAGCTGCAGGAGCTGTTTGCTCGCATACTTCACCCCTGGAGAGAATGCCGTTGCCGGTTTCCAAAGGAGCGCGACGAGCATCCCGATGACGATGCCGAAGACCGGGCCGCCCACGAGCGGCACGATGCGCCCGCACGCGTACGCAACCAGCGCGATGACGAGGCATAAAAAAAGACCCGGGAGTTTAGAGCCGGCTGCGTGCCTGGTGCCCCTCAAGAACCATGGGTTGCTGTTAGAAATAGCCAGCTCTTTGCGCCGGGAACGTGACGAGTTCGTTCTTGTTGAACTTCGGCCGCGAGTGGCTCAGCACGTAGGCCGATACGTCGTAGGACTGCTGCTTAGTGAGCGTTCCAGGAGCGTTCGCCGGCATGTTGTACTTGACGAAGCCGGCCATCATCGCGAGCTTGTGCATGCCGGCGCCGTTGTTGAACGACTTCGGCCCCCAGAGCGGCGGGTAGCGCCCGGAAACGCCCGCGCCGTTCGCGCGATGGCACATCTCGCACTTCTGCGCGTAGATCTGCGTGCCGCGCAGCGCGCTCGGCGCGCCCGGTGGCGCGAAGCGTGCGATACGAACGGCCGGGTTCGGTTTCGCTCCGACCGGCGTTCCGCGCGAAAGCCACGCGATGTAGGCGACTAGCGCTTCCATCTCCTTACTTTGGTACGCCGGCGGGCGGCCGTTCATGCTATAGAGGAAGCACTCCGCGATGCGGTCTTGCAGCGCGATCACGCGATGCGCTCGGCCATTCCATTGCGGAAATTGCGCGTATAGGCCCACCAGGGTTCCTCCGCGCGATTTCGTTCCGGAATTCAAGTGGCACGCTTGACACGACATGTCGGCCGTGACGTAGCCCTTCGCGTATTTCGGCGTATCGTCGAGAATCTCGCGCCCGTAGTTGACGAGGCTGCCGACGTGGCCGGCCGGAATCGCTTTCGCCGGCGATCGGCCGGCGTGCGTGCCGGCACAGCCACTTGCGGCGATCGCCAGCAACAGCGCCGGCAGAGCCAAGCGTAACGGGCGCACGGCGATCACGCGAAGGTCAGCGCTGCGTACGTGTAGTGGTAGCGCGCCTGCAGCACGGCGACGGTCGCGACCATCGACGGCACCACTACGGCTCCGGGTATGAGATGCGTGAGGATATCGTCGGCAACGTCTTTGGGCGTCATGCCGCTCGGCGCGAAACCGCCTTTGACGAGCGCTCGCGACTGCTCTTCGACCGCCGTATGGCACGTTAGGAAGATGACGCCACGCTTTTGCAGCGTTTGGATCGAGGTGTCCTGATAGATGCTTTTCTCGTCGTCCGGGTCCGCGGATGCGTCGATCGCATGGTTGGGTTTCAGGAACACGTTCGACGTCACGAGATCGCCCTGCATATCCTTGAGTTTGAACGCTTTCCCGATGTGGTACTTCGACCAAAGGTAGTCGGAGTACGTGTACGCGCTGGAAGGCCCGTGCGCTGCCGCCACGACGGCGATGCGATCGGCCGGGTAGCCGAAGCCGAAGTGCAGGCCGTTGAGCGCGTTCTTCACGTTGGCGAGATAGAGCGGATGGAAGGCGATCGCCTCGAAGAGTTCGCGAATCTCCGCGGGCCGGCCGACGATGCGACCGAAAGCCTCGGCGTTGAAATCGGCGTGGCGTTCGACCAGGTGGGTACCGCCCGGCACCGCTTGCGCGGCTTTCGCGGCCTGCGCCGCAGCGCCGATCGTCACGAGCGAAGCGGACGTGGCTGCCAGGAACGAGCTGCGTTTCATTGCATTACTCCTTGCGCGCGGCCGGCGGTTGGCCGAAGCCGTACGAGCGATAGATGGCGCGTGCCGTGGGGGTCTTCATAAAGTTGAGGAAATCCTGCGCCGCCCTCCGGTGCCGGACCTTCGTCACCATGGCCGCTTCGTAGACGGCGCCGACGTTATCGGCTGCCGGAATCGCGACCATCGCGATCGGATTGTGGATGCGCTCCTGGTAGAGCGCCTCGGAGATCCACACCGGGCCCGCGTCGGCCTTTCCGTCCATGATGTAGAGCGGCGTTTGCCGGTGATGGATCTTCGTCAGCAGCGTCGTTCCGGCCGCGCGCTTGGTCACCATGATCGTATGCACGAGGGCCTCGCCGCCCGCCTTGCGATAGGCTCGCTCGATCTGCATCGCGACGCCCTCCCATGCAGGGTTCGGCATCGAGACGCGAACGCCGGGCCGCCCCAAATCGCGCAGCGACTCGATGTGGAGCGGATTCCCCGCCTTCACCTCGATAGCCAGCACGTTGGTAGCATACGCGAAAGGCGCTGCGACCAACCCCTCTCTCTGCATCACGCGCATGCGCCGTTTTCCGGAGAGAAAGACGTCGGGTTGCGCGGTCACGACCAGATTGCCCATGCGGATGCCGCCGGCGCGCATCTGGCGTGCGACGATGCCGGGAGGTAAGGTTTCGTAGAAGATCCGGGAGATCTCGGGATGCGCTTTGTGAAACGCGGCCATCAAGGCGTTCATGACCATGAACTGGTTGCCCGCCATGAAGACGACGAGGTTAGGATCGGAGGGGTCGCCGTGGAGATCGAGTATCTGGTCGACCGGCGGCACGGTGAAATCGAACGGGGCAATGGGCCGGGGGGCGGCTGCCGCCGGGAGCGCGCGGCTCGCAAGCAGCACGACGAGCAGCGCAAGCATATTGAGAAGCGACATTCGGCGCATGACCCGATGCTACGCCCGGGTCATAAATAAGTCAAATTAGCAGTACTTGCACATATTTATAGTTTATCTTATAGTATGTGTATGCCGATCTCGCTTGCGCAGCTCGAGGCCTTCGCCGCGCTCGCGGAGTGCGGCTCGTTCGGAAAGACGGCCGAACGCTTGGGCGTCACGCAGCCGGCCGTCACGCAGCACGTCGCAAAATTGGGCCGCCACTTCAATCTGAAACTGGTCGACGTGGTGCGCCACCGGCCGCTGCTCACCGAAGCGGGGCGCTTCCTGGCCGAACGCGCACGCTCCGTCGTCGGCGGCGTCGCCTTGCTCGAGAGCGAGATGGCCGATTTCGCACACGTGCGTAGCGGGACGCTCGAGATCGGCGCGACCGTTACCGTAGGCACCTACGTGCTGCCAGGTCTCATCGCCGAATTTCGCTCGGTGCGCCCGGCAGCCAGCGTTCGCGTGCAGATCGCCAATACCGCCATCATCAACGAGCTGGTTCGCCGGCACGCGCTGGGCCTCGGGCTTATAGAAGGCGCCCCGCCCGACGATTTGGTAACGACGCCGTTTCGCGACGACGAACTCGTGCTCGTGGTTCCGGCTCGCGCACACCGCTTGAGCCGCCGCCGCCGCGTTCGCGCGAGCGACCTTGCGAACGAACCGTTCATCAGCCGGGAGATCGGTTCGGGGACCCGCGATCTGGGTTACGACTCGCTGCAAACGCGCGGTATTCGGCCTCCGGTCGCGCTGGAATTGCCCAGCGGCGAGGCGATTCTGCGCGCCATAGAGGCCGGGATCGGCATCGCGATTCTCTCTCGGCTGGTCGTCGAACGAGATGCCCGCAACGGTATGGTGCGCATGCTGTCGATCGACGATTTGCCGCTCCGCCGCTCGTTTCATCTCGTACGTGCGGCGGATCGCACGCTCTCACCGGCACAAGCCGCATTCGAGGGACTGGTGCTGCGTTCATAGACGAGGGGCGCATTGCCAAGTACATGTATCTGAGGCTCAAAGCAGAAAGAGAACGGAGTGACGCAAACGTTATCGCTTCTCATCGCCGGGCTGGCCGGGCTCGCGGCCGGGGCCGCCGCCGCATGGCTGTTCGCGCGTGGGGAGGTACGGCGCCAACAGGAGCGCGTGCGAATCGCCGAGCAGGAGAGCGCCGTCGCCGCTTCGCGCCTGCTCGATCTCGACGAGCGCCACCGGCGAGAGGTGGAGACGATCGCCGAACGCCTGAAAGCCGACCTATACGAAGCGAACGAACGCGTCGCCGAGAAACAGCGCGATCAATTTCTCGCGCTCGCGGGGCAGCGTTTCGAAACGGCCGAAGAGCGCGCCAACGCGCGTCTCTCCGATCTCGTCAAGCCCGTAGCGCAGAAACTCACCGAATTCGATGCGTTCGTAAAAAGTATGGAGAAGGATCGCATCGGTGCGTACGAGGGCCTCAAAGAACAGATCGCGGGGTTGATGGAGCGCGGCGGCAAGCTCGAATCGGAAACGGCGCATCTTGCCACGCAGACCCGTGTGCTCGTGACCGCACTGCGCAATCCGGCGGCGGCCGGGAAATGGGGTGAGGTTCAACTGCGGCGCGTCGTCGAGCTCGCCGGCATGCTCGGATACTGTGACTTCGACGAGCAGCGCTCGATCGACGGCGGCGAGGCCGGCCGCCCCGACATGACGGTGCATCTTCCGGGCAACTCGAACATCTACGTCGATGCGAAGGCTCCGCTGGCGGCTTACATAGACGCAGTCGAGGCGACCGACGATGCGGCGCGCCGCGAAAGGCTTCGCGGCCACGCCGCCGCCATGAAGGCGCACGTGGACGCGCTGGCGCGCAGGAACTACCAGCAAGCGGAAGACTCCGCCGATTTCGTGGTGATGTTCGTTCCCGGCGAAGCGTTTCTAAGCGCCGCTTGCACCGAGAATCCCGACCTCATCGAATACGGCGCCGGTAAGAACGTCTATATAGCGAGTCCGCTCACGCTGATGGCGCTGCTCCGCTCGTACGCGTTCGGCTGGCAGCAGCGCCGTCAAGAGGAGAACGCGAAACGCATCGCCGAGTTAGGTCGCGAGTTGTACGAACGCGTGCGCGTCTTCGCGGGCCATTTCAACGCGATCGGGTCGAGCCTGCAGAAGGCCGTCGGTGCCTACAACCACGCCGTCGGATCGATGGAAAGCCGCGTTCTGCCGCAGGGGCGTCGCCTGAAAGAGGCCGCCTCGCTCACCGAACCGGATCTTCCCGAGGCGGCCACGCTCGATATCGCCCCGCGTGAGATCGCTGCGCAGAACGTTCTGCCCAAGCCCGATACTCCGGCCGGCTAAGTACCGCCGTGATCGGCGGTCGACTATTTGCCGGCGTGCTTGCGCTCCAACACCTTGACCGCAGCCAGCGT
>JAJXWN010000267.1 GCA_021781595.1 bacterium
TGGCGGCCAGAGCCGGATACGTGCTCGTACACTTGAGCAACGCGATACCGCCGCAGCCGTTGGCTCGCACCGCTCGCACGGCGTCGTCGATCTCGGCAACGGTCGCCATGCCGGTCGAAAGAACGACGTTGCGGTTGGTGCGTGCGGCGGCAGCTATCAACGCGAGGTCCGTGATTTCGAACGAGGCGATCTTATACGCGGGCGGGTCGAAGCGTTCCAAGAATGCGATCGAGGACGCATCGAAGGGCGTACTGAAGCACAACAGACCGCGCTCGCGCGCTCGCGCAAAGATCGGCTCGTGCCACGCCCACGGCGTCTGCGCCTCCGCGTAGAGATCGTAGAGCGTCCGGCCGTGCCAGGGGCTCTGCGGATCGTCGACGACAAAACCGGCACATGAGACCGGCAGCGTCATGGTGTCCGGGGTGAACGTCTGCAACTTTACGGCGTGCGCGCCTGCCTCGGCCGCCGCGTCGACGATCTCGAGCGCGCATTCGAGCGAGCCGTTGTGATTGGCCGAGATCTCCGCGACGACAAGCGGCGGGGAATCCAAGCCGATACGCCGGTTTCCAAACTGAAAGCCCTCACAGTCGCGCATCGATCGCCTCCAAAACGGCGTCTGCGACGAGATCCGTGCTGAACGCACCGCCCCGTGCCCCGCAGACGCTTCGCGCCCGGCGCGACATCTCCGCGACTGCGCGCGGGTCTCGCCGCAGCTCTTCTACGGCCGAGGCGATAGCCGGCTCGCCGGCGACCGCGGCGTCCCCGAGCCAGAGCGCGGCACCGGCGATCTCGCACTGCCCTGCGCCAGCGCGCTGATTATCGGCTACCGAGAGCACGATCGAAGGCAGGCCGAGCGCACACCGCTCCCAGATGGCGCAGCCCCCGGCACCGACGGCAAGATCGGCGGCTTCGAACAGCGCCGCCATCTCGGCGGCCTCGTCGTACAGATGAATCGCCGGCTTGCCTATACACCGCTCGCGAACCGCGCTCCGGTGCGGCGCCCATGAAGGCAGCACGACGTCGATCCGAAACGGCGCGCCGGGATGGGAGCCGAGCGCACGAAGCACCTTCGAGGTCTCGTCGCTTCGATCGAAACCCCCCATGAAGACGTTGATGCGTTCGATCCGCCCGTCGCGCGGTCGCGCGCGGCGGATCGGCTCGCGAAACTCTTCGCGCAACAGTGCGTAACCCGGCCCGAGCAAGAGGTGCGCTGCCGGCGCGAGCTCGCGATAGCGCCCATGCTCGCCGGCTCCGAGGTTGGCGTCCACGAGCAGATCGCAGTCGTGCGGCCGATCCGCCAGATCGTCTATGACGACGATGCGCCGCGCAAACGGGCGCATGGCCCGCTCCCACACGGCGTCGAGGCGATAGTGATCCACGATGAGCGCGTCTGCATCGCCGTCCGCCTGCAGAGCCCGCCGAGCGTCGCCGGCATCGGTTTCGGATTCGAGCGGCCGCACGACGAACCCATCGCGCACGATGCGCTCGTGCATGTCGCCGTCCCGGCGCCGCGAGAGAAACGTCACGGTCGCACCGCGCGCGCGCAAGGCCGATGCCAGCGCCAGCGTTCGCATGACGTGTCCGCTTCCGACGAGCAGGCCGGCGTCGGCCCGGACGGCGATCCGCACGATCCTAATCCCCGAGCGCCTTCTGGCGCACGGACGCGTTGAGGCTCGGCAGCGACGGATCCCGCGCGATCGCGCGTAACACCTCTGCCGTCCCCACCTCGCGCGGAGCTCCGTGCGGACAGGCGGCGTAGACCGCTCGCACGAACGCGTAATCCTCCGCAGCGTCCACCGTCCAGCGCATCCGCGAGCGGTCCTCGCCACCGGGATCGACATACGCGCGCAGCGAGAACCATTCGGGGTGGCGGTAGAGATACGGCGTCACGTGCTCGCGCTCGTACGGCAGTGCCGCCTCGCGATCCGCGCGCTCCAGCGCCGTGAAACGCACGATCTCGGTGTCGAGCCCGCGCGGATAAGAGCGCACCAGCGTGTTGCTCAAGTAGTCGCAGGATTCTCCCATCTCGAAGTCCCGCAGCAACGCGCCGACGAGTTCGCCGTCGATCAACGGGCAATCCGAGGTAATCCGCACGACCACCTCGGCACCCGCGGCCGCGGCCGCCGCACGATAGCGCGCCAGCACGTCCTCCGCGGAGCCTCGGAAGGATGAAACGCCCAAGCGTTCGCATTCGGCGACCACCGGGTCGTCGCAATCCAAGAGCGACGTGGCAACGATCAGATCGTCGAGACCGCTCGCGGCCCGCAGGCGATCGACCACGCACCCCAAGACGCTCGTGCCGGCGAGCGGCAGCAGCACTTTGCCCGGCAAGCGCGTCGAGCCCATGCGAGCCTGGACGATCGCAACGCGTCTCACGCGCGGTGCCGGGGGGAATCCCTGAGTGCGGAGCGCAGAAGAGCCGCATGGATCACAGCGAGTTTCTCCGAGCGTTCGCCTCGGCGACGACCTTCAAGACCAATCCGTTTCACCCGCTGGTCTGGATCTTGGGCGACCCCGAGATCGGCGAGGGGGTTTACATCGGCGCATTTACCGCGATCAACGCAAACGGCGCGCGCGTGCGGATCGGCGACCACTGCGACATTGCAGCCTTCGTCGCGATCAACGCCGCCGATTCGCAC
>JAJXWN010000268.1 GCA_021781595.1 bacterium
GCGCCTGATGTCGAGCGGCGTACGCATTGGCCTCGGTCTGCGCCAGGCGCTCGCGATCGTCATCGACGAGATGCCCGATCCGGCGCGCCACGAATATATGCGCGTCGTCGGCAAGACGAACATCGGCGTGAGCCTCTACGACGCAATCGACGATCTGGCCGTGCGCATGCCGAGCAACGAGACGCTGATGATGTCGCGCGTGATTCGCATTCAGTCGCAGACGGGTGGCGATCTGAGCAAGATCCTCGAGCAGCTCGCCAATACGATCAAGGAACGGCGCCGCATCACCCGCAAGATCAGCGCCATGACCGCGGAGGGCCGTGCCAGCGCCGGCATCTTGGCCGGCTTGCCGCTCTTCTTGGCCTTGTTCATCTCGCTCACCGAGCACGACATGGGCCACGCGCTGCTCTTCACGGCTCCCGGGCACATCGCGCTCCTCCTCGTTGCCGTGCTCGACGGCTGCGGCGTCTTCTGGCTCTTGAAGATGATCAAGGTCGAGGTGTGAGGAAAACGACATGGCGTTACTGATACCGCTGGCCGTAGCAGTCTCCGCGTTTCTTCTCGCGCTCTCGCTGATCCCGAGCAAGAGCGCGCTGGACAAAACGCTGGAGGAACTCGAGGCCGGCGGCCTGGTTCCCAAGGATTCCAAGAGCGTGCGCGCCTTCGGTAAGATCCTGAGCAAGGAGAGCCAAGGAAAGATGAGCCGCAGGCTCGCGGAGGCCGGCTGGTACACGGTCACTCCCGCGCGCATGGGGATGCGCATCACCGGCGGCGGCGTCGGCGGCCTCGTGCTCGCGTTCGTCTTCGTGCACTTCCTGCATCTGCCGGCCACCATCGGCTTAGTGATGACGCTCTTCGGCGCCGGCGTCGGAGCCTACGCGCCGCTCTCGATGCTGCAGCGCGCCGTCGAAGCGCGCAAGATTGCGGTGCAGAAGGCGCTGCCGGACTTCCTGGACATGGTCGCGACGACGGTGCAGGCCGGTCTCTCGGTGAACGCGGCGCTTGCCTACGCCATCGACGCCGCGCCCGGCGCGCTCGGCGAAGAGATCTCTGCCGCGCTCTCGGAGATTCGGCTGGGACGCTCGCGCTCCGATGCGCTGCGGGCGGCCGCCGAACGGCTGCAGCAGCAACAGTTTTCGACGACGATTTCGGCGATCACGCAAGCCGAACGCCTGGGAACGGATATCGCGAAGGTGCTCAACGAGCTGGCGGAGGACGTGCGCAACCAGCGGGTCATGCTCGTGGAAGAGATGGCCGCGAAGCTCCCGGTGAAGATGGTCATGCCGATGGCGCTCTTCATGCTTCCATCGCTCTTCGTCGTCATCTTCGGCGCGCTCGCCGCGAATTATCTGGCACCGAAGTGATCGTCGCTGCATTGCTGGGTGCCGTCTTCTTCGCGGCCGCCGCCTATCTCGGGATCCTGCTCGGGAACGCCGTCGCCGGCAATGCCAAGCCGCAGGCCGACGGCCCGCCGCCGGGCAAAGCACCGTTCGCGATCATGATCGCCGGGAGCGCGCTCATCGGCGCGATCGTCACCGCGCACGCCTCTTCGCCCGCGCAGCTCGTACTGATCGCGATCGTCTGCGTCGCGCTCGCCGCCGCCTGGACGGCCGACGCCGCGTGCGGCATCGTTCCCGACGTCTTCACGCTCGGTCCGCTCGGCTTGATGGTGCTGGTCGCGCTGTGGCAGCACCAGTGGTGGATGCTGATCTCGGCCGCGATACCGTTTCTTCCGTTCGCGGCCGCCGCGGCGCTCTCGCGGGGCCGCGGCATGGGCTGGGGCGACGTGAAAC
Organism: bacterium; assembly: GCA_021781595.1. Classification (GTDB taxonomy): domain Bacteria; phylum Vulcanimicrobiota; class Vulcanimicrobiia; order Vulcanimicrobiales; family Vulcanimicrobiaceae; genus JAJYFL01. Next base: position 1,794 of record JAJXWN010000268.1, read on the forward strand.
TCGCCGCGCTCGGCGGCGCCGTGCTCGGCGCGCAGACCGCCACGCTCGCGCTCGCCGTCGCATGCCTTGCAGCGGTGGCCGTGAGTTACCTGCGAGGCCGCGCGCGCGGCCCAATCGCCTTCGCACCCTACATGGCGGCTGCCATCGCGGTCGCCATCCCGATCGGAGTCGTTCTCTAACGTGGCACTCCTGCGCAACGCCACCACCGGCGAAGTCATCGCCGCCAACGTCCGCGCCGCCAACTCCTGGTGGGACCGGTTTGCGGGATTCATTCCGCAACGCGTGGTCGAACCCGACGACGGCCTCTGGTTCGATCGGTGTTGGGCGATTCATACGCTCGGAATGCGCGCTCAGATCGACGTCATCTTCTTGGACGCGCGCGACTGCGTCATGCGCACCGCCTGCGCGGTCCCGCAACACCGCCTGGCCGTCGTCTGCCCCGGCGCGCGCAGCGTCGTCGAACTCGGCACGGGCGCGCTCGATGGGCGCGATGTCCTCGCGGGCGATCGACTCTTCTTAGAGTAATGGCGAGCCGATTCGCGAGCGCGCTCGCGGCGCTCGCAGTCGCCGCGCTCGTCGTCGCGCGCGGCCTCGTCCTTCCCGGTGCGCTGCTTCAACTGCACGACCCACACCTGTTGGGCGGCGTCATGCTTCACGCGCTCGTGCATACCGCCGGCTTCGCGTTCGCGCTCTCGCTCTGCGCCGCTTTCACGGGCGTCGCGCTGCTCTTGGCTTCGCGGCGGACTCGCGAGCGCGGCGCACCCGACTCCTTCGCCGCGCTCACGACGATCGTCATCGCCGCCTCTCTCTTCGACCGCGCCGGCATCGGGCTCCAACCGG
>JAJXWN010000269.1 GCA_021781595.1 bacterium
ATTCGGCATCTCGACCCGCATGATGAGCGTAAACCCAATGGCTACTTCCGGTGACATCTTTCCTCTTTTCGCCGGCCGCCGCCGGCCCCCCCGGCCTTCGGCCCTCGCGCATTTTCAGCCGCTTCCCTGTGGTCCCTTAGGATTATGTGCCGCTAATAGTCATCTCTGCAACACGAAAAGACGGCGAGACGACGGAGGCGTCGAACCGCAGATCGCCGGCTACGCGGTCCACACCTGCGAGCATCTGGGCAAACGTGCCGGCGATGGTAAATCCGTCGATCGGATAGGCCATCTCGCCGTTTTCGACATAGAACCCGCGGGCTCCGCGGCTGTACGTCCCGCTCGCGTGTTCGGCCGCAAAGCCGATCGTATCCAAGACGAGCACGCCGCGTGGAGTCGCGGCGATGAGATCCTCGAGCGAACCTGCGCCGGCTTCGAGATAGAAATTGTTTGGCCCGATGCCCCCGCCGGCCGAGTTTGCCGTCGTCCGAGCTCCGAGTTTGCGTGCATGGTAGGTATCGTAGAGGAACGTTCGCAGGACGCCCCGATCGACGGCGACCGTTCTACGCGTCGGGACACCCTCGCCGTCGAAGGGCGACGATCCGAGCCGGCCCGGCAGGCAGCCGTCGTCTACGATCCGCACCAGATCGCTTCCGATGCGTTCGCCGACGCGATCGACCAGCCACGAGTTGCCCGTGGCAACGTTGGCCGCGTTCAAGGCCGCAAAGAGGTCGGCCACGACGCTCGCCGCAACGTCGCGTTCGAAGATGACCGGCACCCGCATCGTCGGCGGCTTGCGCGCCCCGAAGAGTTCGACCGTTCGGCGCACCGCGCCACGTGCGACAGCCTCGACGGTTTCGAGGTCGTCGAGGCTGCGGGCGGCGGTACCGTAGGCGCCGGTGCGTTTGTTTCCCGCATCGTGAGCCACCGGACTGCTCGAGCGGTTCACCTGCGTCGAGCGGTACCAGCCGTTGAGGCCGAGCGAGTTGACGAAGGCAACCGTCGCGACCGCGTCGCCGACCGACGATCCGTTGCTGTTGTCGATGCGCGCGTCGATCTCCCTAATCCGACGTTCGAGCGCGACGGCTTCTTCCGTCTTCTGTTGCGCGGTCCGCTCGGCTACCGCCGATGCGAACAAGTTGAGATCGCCGCGATACGCCGGAGGCGTCTCCAAGCGATCCGGGAGCCCGGCCAGCGGGTCGCTCTGCACGTAGCGGGCTTGCGCGACCGCCCGCTCGATTGCCGCTCGCAAACGCCGCGAATCGAAATCGGAGGAGGTTAGCGAGGACTTGCGCCCGTCTACGAAGATGCGCAGCTGCAGCATCTTGCCGGTCGACCGTTCCACCTTCGTCAACGTGTGGTCGCGAGCTTCGGCGGTGAAACGCTCGCCGACCGTAAGTGTGGCTTCGGCTTGGGTCGCGCCGGCTTGCATCGCCGTTTCGACCGCCGCGTGCGCACGCTCGAGCTCCGATGCGCCGTCGGCGCGCCGCGCGTCAGCCAAGATTGGATCCGCCGACCGTTATCGAGGAGATCTTCACCGTCGGCATGCCGACTCCGACCGGCACGTATTGCCCGCCCTTGCCGCAGGTATAATGGCCGCCTGCCAAGCGACTGTCGTTAGCGACCGCGACCACACCCGACATTACCTCGGGCCCGTTTCCGATGATCGTCGCGTTTTTGACCGGGGACGTAACGCGACCGTCTTCGATGAGATATCCTTCGGCGATCATGAAAACGAAGTCGCCCTTGCTGATCTCGACTTGTCCGCCGGCGAAGGATTTTGCGTAGATTCCGCGCTTGGTCGATCGGATGATCTCGTCAACGGTCGACGTTCCGGCAGGCATGTACGTGTTGCACATCCGAGGTTGCGGCATCGAGCGAAACGATTGGCGTCTTCCGCTCCCCGTGGACGCGACGCCCATCAACTTCCCGTTCAAGCAATCTTGCATGTATCCACGAAGAATGCCGTTCTCCACCAGCACCTTGTGACTGCCGGGGTTGCCTTCGTCGTCCACGGCGAGGCTGCCGCGCTCGCCTGCGAGGTTGCCGTCGTCGTAGATGGTAACGAGCTCGCTCGCAACCCGCTGGCCGACGCGGCCGCTGTAGAGCGAGACGCCTTGCCGGCTGAAATCGCTTTCGAGGCCGTGCCCGACCGCCTCGTGCAGCAGCACGCCGCCGCCGCCCGATCCGACCACCATCTCCATCTCGCCGGCGGGAGCTTCGATCGCTTCCAGGTTGATCGCCGACACGCGCGCGGCTTCCAGCGCGATCGATTCGGGCGTTCGGCCGTCGAAGTAGACGATCGATGTACGGCCGCCGTCACCCGCGTAACCGAAACCGCGCTCCTTCCCGCGGACGCAGAGAACTTGCACGCCAAGCGATATCAGGGGCCGGCGATCGTAGGCCAAGCGCCCGTCGCTGGTTGCGATCCATACCTCTTGAATCTCGTCGGCAATCGTTGCGTTCACCGACGAGACGCGCGGATCGAAGGCGCGTGCCGCAACGTCCGCGCGTTCCAGTAACTTCACGTATGCGGCGGAATCGGAGCTCGCGGAGCCATCGGCATCGTATAACCGCGGAACGGCAACCGGTTCGACCGGCGCGCGCCGCCCGGCGCCGTTACTGCCGTGC
>JAJXWN010000270.1 GCA_021781595.1 bacterium
TCGCGCTGGAGGGTGACGTTTTCAAATGTCTCCTGGTCCATGAAATGGTAGCCGTCGGCGTCGTTATATAGCATCTGCATCTGCCGGTTGTCGACGGTGGCTCGCTCCAACTTCTCTCCGGCGCGAAAGGTCCGCTCGACGGTCGCCCCCGTCTTGACGTTCTTCAAGCGCGTGCGTACGAACGCCGAACCCTTGCCGGGCTTGACGTGCAGGAACTCGATCACGGTCCAGAGCTGGCCGTCGATCACGATGGTAACGCCGTTGCGAAAATCGTTGGAAGAGATCATGACCAGCCCCAATACGCAGCCGGAACCGTTGAGCCCTGGTTGGATGTAACCCGCTAGGTGCGGTTTGCCGTTCCGCCCCGCCGCAGGAAAGGTATCCCGTTCTCGTGTCCGGCGCGCAAGCGCCGGATATTCTCGCGGTGTGCGTAGGCGATGAAGAGCGCCGCGAAGATCCCGTAGGCGGCGTAGGCCGGGTTGCTCGTGAGGTACCAGAGCGCGAACGGCGCTGCGAGATTGGCCAGCATCGAGCCCACGGAGGAGTAGCGGGTCGCGAGCACGCCGGCTAGCCAGACCGCGATGCAGACGAGTCCGGCTGCCGGGCTGATGGCGAAGGTCGCGCCGAGCGACGTCGCGACGCCTTTGCCGCCCTTCCACCCAAGCCAGGGCGAATAGCAGTGGCCGAGTACCGCGGCGGCCGCCGTTACGGCGACCAGCACCGCGCCGTCGTGCGCGTGCAGTGCGAGCAGTGCCGCAGCATAGCCCTTGGCGGCGTCGAGAAGCAGGGTCGCGATGGCGCCGCGCGCGCCCATCGCGCGCATGGCGTTCATAGCGCCGACGTTGCCGCTGCCGTGCGCCCGGATGTCGGTGTGGTAGAAGATGCGCCCGATCAGGTAGCCGAACGGGATCGACCCGACGAGGAACGCGATTGCGACGATGCTCGCGGCGATCATGGCGCATCCTCGCGATCGCGCGAGCGCTTGCGAAACTCGAGCGTCAACGGTACTCCCTCAAAATCGAAGTGTTGTCTGATCGTGTTCTCCAAGAAGCGCTTGTATGAGGTCTGCACGAGATCGGGGTCGTTACAGTGGAAGACGAAGAGCGGCGGATGCGACGCCGGTTGCGAGCAGTAGAGAATCTTGAACGTCTTGCCGCCCGGCGCCGGTGCGGGGTGCGCAGCCGCCGCGTCGCGGATGATGGAGTTGAGTTTGGCGGTCGGTATGCGGCGGTCGAGGTTGCCGGCGACCTTCATGACGACCGGCATGAGGCTATTCAGGCGGCGCTTGGTCTTCGCCGATAGGAACGTCACGGGCGCGAAACGCGCGAAGGGCATCTGCTCGTGGATGACGTTGGCGAGCTCGCCTTGGCTGTACTCGCCTTGTTCGCGCGCCAGGTCCCACTTGTTGCCGACGAGGATCAGCCCTTTGCGCTCCTCGAGCGCGATGCCCGCCAGCCTGCGCTCCTGCTGCGTGATGCCGGCCATCGTATCGAAGAGCAGGAGCGCGATGTCGCAGCGCGCTATCGCCGAGAGCGACCGCAGCGCGGCGTAATACTCTATGGCTCCGTGCGCGTGTGATTTCTTGCGCACGCCCGCCGTATCGATCAGGCGAATCGTGTGTTCGTGAAAGCGAAGAATCGTGTCGACGGCATCGCGCGTGGTACCCGGTACCTCGGAGACGATCGAGCGCTCCTCGCCGAGCACGGCGTTGAGCAGCGAACTCTTGCCGACGTTTGGGCGGCCGATGAGGGCGAGCGAGAGCTCGTCGCCGTCCGCGGGCGCCGGCAGTTCGGCCGGGAGATGCGCGACTACGGCGTCGAGCAGGTCGCCCGTGCCCTCCCCGTGGATCGCCGAAACTGCGACAGGCTCGCCGAAGCCCAAACGCGAGAACTCACCGTGTACCGAGGCCAAAGCGCTCGGGGATTCCGCTTTATTGGCGACGAGCACCACGGGCCGGCGCGTGCGCCGCAGGATCGCCGCTACGTCGTCATCGAGCGGGTTCCGACCGGCTGCTGCGTCGACGACGAAGACGACGGCATCGGCTTCCTGCGCCGCGGCCTCGGCTTGCCGGCGCGTCGTGACGACGATTTGATCGCCGTTCTCGTCGTGGTCCTGCGCCGGATCGATGCCGGCCGTATCTACGACGCTGAACGTCCGCCCGCGCCACTCGCACAGGGCGTAGAGCCGGTCGCGCGTGACGCCGGGCGTATCTTCGACGATCGCCAGCCGCCGGCCGATCAGGCGGTTGAAGAGCGCGCTTTTTCCGACGTTGGGGCGGCCGACGATGGCGACGGTGGCCGGCCGGAGCCTGGCCCGGCCGGTGGTTTCTAGCGGTTGCACGGGCTCACTACATTCGCAGCCGCCCTTCATAATCCCCGAAATCACAAGAGTGGGGCCGGAATCGGAGAACGAAGAGCATTCCACGGGCCAACGAAGACGACGGAGAGCATGGCGAGCGTCTATATCGAAACTTTCGGCTGCCAGATGAACGAGGCCGACTCCCGGTATATCGCGGAGCGCGCGTCGTCGGCGGGCTATACCATCGCCGGCAGACCCGAAGAGGCCAACGTGCTTTTGCGCAACAC
>JAJXWN010000271.1 GCA_021781595.1 bacterium
TAGCCCGTCCTGGTTCGAGTCCACGCCGATCAGGTAATCGTTTTGCCGCGACTTCACGGCATCGATCGCACCCAAGTTGGCTTTGCCGGCCGCGGCATAGATGATGTCCGCACCGGAGTCGTAGAGCACGTTGGCGAGCTCTTTGCCGGACGCTACGTCGTCGAACGAGCCGACCCATTTCACGTCCACCTTGACGTTCGGGTCGATCTCGCGCGCGCCGGCGATATATCCCGCTTCAAATTTATGCAGCAACGGGATATCCTGCCCGCCGAGAAAGGCAATCTGGTGCGTTCTCGTCATCATCGCCGCGAGTGCGCCGGCCAAGAACGAGCCGTCCTGTTCTTTGAACGTGACCGAGACGACGTTGGGTTCGTTGACGATGGCGTCGATGATCGCATAATGCTGCGTGGGATTCTGCTTGGCGATCTGGTCGAGATCGCGATTCATCAGGAAGCCGATCGCATAGATCATGTTGAAATGCTGGTTGGTCAGCGCGATCAGATTCGGCTGGTAATCGGCGGCCGAACGCGATTGCAGGACCCGGATGTAGGCGCCGAGCTTCGCTTTGGAAAGCAACAGCCCGCGGTAAGCGGAGTCGTTGAAGGACTTGTCGCCCAAACCGCCCACGTCGGTCACCATGCCGAGTTTCAACTGCCCGGGTCGCGGCCCGGCCTGGTGATGCGCGCATCCGCTCAGTGCTAGCGCCAGTGCCGCCGCTGCGAGCGGAACTATCCCCTTATGCTTCATACGGGGAGTGTACGCAATGGCGCGCTCAAATGCCTCCGCGACCGGAGGCGCGCGGCCGGGCGGCGAAGCGGCGGTTGATGCAGGCAAGAGACTTGACCGTTCAGCCGCCGCGGCGCTGGAGCGAAGAGGTCGGCTCGATTCGCTGGCTCCCGCGCTTGATCGACAAGACGCGAGCGGCGCTGGCCGGAACGCTGGGCGATTATCTCTACGGCCAGAGCCCGATGGATCGCGAGCTCTTGCGGGCGCTGGGCTTACGCTATCGGGAGTTCACTCGCATCGTGCTCGAAGCGCCCGACGACGCGGCCGTGCTCGCCGTTCTGGAGAGCGAGGCCCCCGACGGCGTGCGCCGCGCGCGGCTCTGGAGCGCGGCTCTGCCGCGCAGGCACCGGCTCTTTCTCTTCGCGATCGACGTCGACGACGGATATGCCGGTGGCCTTTGGCCGGTGCTCAAACGGCCGTCTAACGCACTTGCGTCGCTCGCGACGCGGCTGCTCAAGCGTGCATACCCTTCAAAAGCGACCCAGGTCGACGGCCGCTCTCCGCCGTCCGGACCGTAGCCATGGGCACGGACGACGAACGCATTCCGGCGAAGTACGGCTGGCTCACCGAGCGGCGACTGACCGTTGCTCTCAAGTTCTTGCTCGCCGTCGTGCTCGTATTTTACATCGCCGCCGGCGTGCTGCGTTTCCTCGAGCGGATCGGCGCGATCACGATTCTGCTGGTCGCCGCCATCTTCTTTGCCTATCTCATCTATCCGGCGGTGCGGCGGCTCAACCGAAAGATGCCGCTCATCCTTGCGATCTTGTCGGTCTATGCGGCGATCGTCTTGCTGCTGCTCGCGCTCTTCTCGATCGTCGTTCCGGCGATTTCGAGCGACGTGTCGATGTTGGTTCGGCAGTATCCCGTCATTGCGGCGTCGGTTCGAACCTTCGTCGACGACCCGAACAACCTCGTCATTCGCCATCTTCCGAACGCGCTCAAGAGCGAGCTCGCGAAGGTACCGAACCAGGTCGTCGAGTGGGCGAGGCTGCACGGTCTGGAAGCCGCCTCGCACGCGATCACGCTGCTCGTGGGCACCGTGGCGGCGCTGGCGGCCTTTGTCGTCGTTCCGGTCCTGGCCGCCTATCTGCTCCTGGAGGCGGACGGAGTCAAACGAGCGTTTATCGCTGCGATTCCGGCATCGCAGCGCAAAGCCACGCTGCGGATCCTAGGCGAGCTCGAAAGCGTCATCGGCGGCTTCATCCGAGGGCAGCTGCTGGTCGGCCTCTCGGTCGGGATCATGATCGCGATCGCCTTGTTGATCTTGCGCGTCCCCTACGCCGTGCTGATCGGCGCCATCGCGGCCGTCTTCGATTTCATTCCGTACGTAGGCCCCGTGCTTGCCTTCGTGCCGGCGTTCTTCATTGCGCTCTTCTACAACGGCTGGCTCTCCGCAAGCCTGGTGACGCTGGTCTTCATTCTCGCCAATCAAGTCGAAGGGCACTTCATCGCTCCTAACATCGTCAGCCGTACGGTCTCGCTGAGCCCGCTCGCGGTGCTGCTGGCGATCTTGATCGGAGGGGAACTCGGCGGCCTCCTCGGGATGTTCGTCGCGGTTCCCATCGCCGGCATGCTGCGCGTGCTCGTGCTGCACGCGCTCACCGCACGCGCGCCCGAGGGCGACGCCTCGGACGGCGCGAACTCCACGTTACCGTGAGCGAGACCACCTCGCGCGCTTCGCGCGTCGATATCATCGGCGTCCCCATGGATCTTGGTGCCAGCCGCCGCGGCGTCGACATGGGCCCCTCGGCGGTCCGCTATGCCAAGTTGCACGACCACGAAGGGG
>JAJXWN010000272.1 GCA_021781595.1 bacterium
GATAGTGCGGAAGATCGATCGGCACGACGCGCAAGCCCGCCATCACCGCCCGGGTTTCGCGAATCGCGTGGATCTCCAGCGTGAAGACGTGGTCGAAGTGCACCAACCGGCTAGGGAGCACGTTGAGAATCGCGCAGCTCGCGTTGGCGACGACGTTGAGGGCCAACTTCGACCACTTGAGCGCGCGCCAATCGGCGACGACCTTCACCGTGATGCCCGTGCTGGCAAAGGTCGCCCAGAGCCAATTGTAGGCGCTGGCTCCCATCGGCGCGAACGCGAGCGCGCCGTGCTCGGCGGCGACGCGGCTGCGGCCGTCGCGGTCGCGATCTACCGGCGTCGTGAGCGCGGCAGCGACGACGTTGTCCTCGCCGAAGGCCGCGGCGAGTCTCTCTTCGTTGCCCACGCCGTTTTGCGGGGAGACGAAGACGCACTTCTGCGGGTACGCGAGAGCTTTGCGTAGCGTCTCGATCGCCGAATCGGTATCGTAGGCCTTGACCGCAACGATCGCAACGTCCGCGTCGACCGGTACGACCTCCGCGAGATTCCGCGGCGCGTAGCTCACCTCGACGCCGATGCCCGCAAGAAGATCGCCAAGGTACGTCCCGACCGCGCCCTTTCCGACGATGTAGACCTTCATGGCACGCGGGTACCCGTGCTGCCGAAGCCGCCCCCGGCGCGCGGCGTCTGCGGCAGATCGGAGACGACCGTGAAGGCCGCTTGCGATACGGGCGCGACGACCATCTGGGCGATACGGTCGCCGCGCCGCACGACGAACGGCTCCCGGCCGAGATTCGCGAGAATGACGTTCACCGGCCCGCGATAGTCGGCATCGATCGTTCCGGGCGAGTTCAGGCAGGTGACGCCGTACCGCAGCGCAAGTCCGCTGCGCGGGCGAATCTGCGCTTCATAGCCGTTGGGCAGCGCCATTGCAAAGCCGGTCGGCACGAGGGCTCGCGCACCCGGCAGCAGCGTCAACTCCTCGCGCACCGCCGCGCAGAGGTCCGCGCCGGCGGCACGTTCGCTCATATAGGTCGGGAGCGGGAGCCCGTCGCCTTCAGGAAGGCGCTTGAGAGCGACCGCGATCGTAGATACCATCGCGGCTCATTTGGCAAGCAGCGTCGCCAACTCTTTTTGCAGGCCTTCGACTTCGAATTCGCGGTAGACGCTCGCGAAGCGAATGTAGGCCACTTTGTCGAGCCCCTTGAGCGCCTCCATCAGCTTCTCCCCGACCAGCGTCGCGGGCACCTCGCTCTCGCCTCGCGCGAAGAGATCGCGCTCGAGATCGGCCGCCACGGACTCCATCTGATTCCCGGAGACCGGCCGCTTTTCACAGGCCTTGCGCAGCCCGCTCAGGATCTTGTCGCGACTGTACTGCTCGCGCCGCCCGTCCTTCTTGACAACGAAAAGCCGTGGCGCTTCCATACGCTCGTAGGTCGTAAAGCGATGCTTGCATCGCGGGTCCAGGCACTCGCGACGGCGCCGAACCACGTTCTCGTCGTCGCGGGAATCGACTACGCGCGTCTCGCTCTTACGGCAGGTCGGGCAGATCAGTTGGATTGTCCCTCGTAGTAAGAAGACCCACATCTTGTGGGCCTCCCCATTATAGAGCACTAAGCCTGGCGTGGCAAAAGGAGCCTCTCCCGTCCCCCGGCGATGCAAGAGGAGCGGAGCGATCCTGCTACGGAGGGCCTAGGAGGCTGCTCCGATCTTGAACATCTTCGTGCCGCACTCGGGGCACTTTCCTTGGGTCGCCGGGCGACCGTTCTTCATCGTGATCTGTACGGCGTCTTTGATCTGGCGTTTACTCTTGCACTTCACGCAATAGGCTTCAGCTGCCACGATTGATTCCTCCGAAACTGCTCCTGGCCGGGCGGTAGTTGGGGCGCAGTATTCCCAGGCGCCTCCGACTTTCCCCCCGCCGGCGCGCGCAAGCTTGGCAGGACACACCTTTCGATCTCACTCCGGGGCGTGATAGAGGCGCGATGGAGTTGCGCGCCGCGCTCGTCCCGCGCCAGGCCTTCGAAACCCGTCGGGGCGATCGTCCGTTGCCGGCGATATTCCAGGCGCTGTGGTGCTGCGGCACTCTGGACGGCCTGCTGCGGCCGACCGTCGCGATCGTCGGTACGCGGGCGGCGACCGCATACGGGCGGGGACTCGCGCGCCGCTTCGCCTCCGAACTGGGCGCGGCGGGCTGTTGTATCCTCTCGGGCCTTGCCCTCGGCATCGACGCGATAGCGCACGAAGGTGCGCTGGCAGGCGGCGCTCCAAGCATCGGGGTCCTCGGCGGCGGTCACCGCCAGTTCTTCCCGCGCCGCAATCGAGGCCTGGCCGAGCGCCTGATCGAGGCCGGCGGCGCGGTGCTCTCGCCCTACCCGCCAGACGAACCGGCGCGTCCCGGCCAGTTCCTGCAGCGCAACGGGATCGTCGCGGCCCTGGCGGATGCGGTCGTCGTCATTGAAGCGCCGGCGCGCAGCGGCGCCCTCAACACGGCGGGCTGGGCGGCGGGCCGGATTCCGGTTCTGGCCGTCCCCGGCGACGGAGAGCGCTCGCTGGACG
>JAJXWN010000050.1 GCA_021781595.1 bacterium
GCTGCCGATGAGTACGATCGCGAGTCCCCAGAAGAGGATCATCCGGCGAGTCCTTTCCGCTGCGTCTTGAGAATCTCACCGCGGTTCGTCGCGGAGTACCCCGCTGCGATATCCATCGTCGCCTTGATGTCGGCAACGCGTCCAAGGTCCTCCGGAATCCCGCCCGGACGCTCGTCCGGGGGCCGGCCGACGCCGGCCTCGGGCGGCACCAGCAGCCGGTCCTTGGCATAGATGAACGCGCCGCGGCGATAGTCGGCCATCTCGAAGCGCGGGGTCAGCACGATGGCGTCGGTCGGGCACGCCTCCTCGCACATCCCGCAGAAGATGCAGCGCAGCTCGTCGATCTCGTAGCGCGCAGCGTAACGCTCGCCCGGCGATCGGCGATCGGCCGGCGCGTTCTCCGCGCCGACGACCGTGATGGCGTTGGCCGGGCAAGCACTCGAACAGAGCTCGCAGCCGATGCAGCGTTCCTTGCCGTCGCTGTAGCGCCGCAATTCGTGCAGGCCGTGGAACCGCGGCGCGTGTTGTTTCTTTACCGACGGGTACTGGATCGTCGGTTTCTTGCGAAACATGAACGAAAAGGTGACCGCAAGACCCTTAGCGAGCGCGATGACGTTGAACAAGCGTTTGCGTGAGGATGCCATGTGCCTATCCTGTAAACGCGACGACGATCGCCGTCACCACGAGATTGAGCGTCGCGATCGGGAGCAAGACTTTCCAGCCGAACGCCATCAAACGGTCGTAACGGATCCGCGGGAACGTCGAGCGCAGCCACACGTACACGAACATGAAGAGCGCGACCTTCGCCACGAACCACGCCACGCCCGGGATTATCGACAAGCCCGCGATCGGGCTCCACCCGCCTAAGAAGAGCAGCGTCGCGATGCACGAGACGGTGAGCATGTTGATGTACTCGGCGATGAAGAACAGACCGAACCGCAACCCGGAGTACTCGGTATTGAAGCCGCCAACCAGTTCGGCGTCCGCTTCGACCAAATCGAACGGCGCGCGGTTGGTCTCGGCAACGGCCGTGATGAGATAGACCGCGAAACCCACGAACTGCGGGATCACGAACCAGAGGCGGTGTTGCGCGTCGACGATGCCGGCAAGTGACGTGGTGCCCGCCAGAATCAGCACGCCGATCAGCGACATCGACATCGAGAGCTCGTAGCTGATCATCTGCGCGGTCGCGCGCACGCTTCCCAGCAGCGGGTACTTCGAGCCGGACGCCCACCCGCCGAGCGAGATGCCGTAGACGCCGATCGACGTGAGCGCGAGAACGAACAGGATACCCGCGTTGACGTTGCCGATGGCCCACAGGTTGCCGGGGGAAGGCTGCGAGAACGGGATCACGGCGTACACCGAGAAGGCTGTCACGAGCGAGATGAACGGCGCCAAACGATAGATCAGCGGATCCGCCGTGTTTGGCGTCAGATCTTCCTTCATGATGAGCTTAACCGCATCGACGGCCGGCTGCAGCAGGCCCCACGGCCCCACGCGATTGGGTCCCGGACGCATCTGCATCCAGCCCATGATCTTCCGCTCGGCGAGCATCGCATAGGCGAAGCTCGTAATCACGACCAGCAAGAGGACGGCAGACTTGATCAGCACGATCAGCCATGGGCTCATCGGGCCGCCTCCGCCACGTTACGGCGCACGTTCGTCACGCTCACGAGCGCGCGCTCACCGAGCGCGTTCGCCGGATCGTCCGGCAAGCCGCCCACCAATGCCGCTACGCCCTGCGGCAATCCCGTCCGCACTTCCACCAACACGTCGATCACTCTCTCCTGTCGAACGGTAGCCCATGCGGTTATGTCGACGTAGTCGCCGGTAGCGACACCGAGCCGGGCGGCGTCCTCGGGCGAGATCGCGACCTGTGGCAGCGGACGCAGATCGGCCAGCCGCGCGTCATGCGCGATGGTTCCACCGCCGGCGAAGATGCGCGACTCCACGACGAGGCGCAAGGCGTTGCCGTCACCCTCCGGCGCGCTCCCACCGCGCGCTGCCGGCTGTTCGAAGCGTGCGTCGCCGAAAGCAAAGCCCTCAGGCGCGCGCGCCGAATGCGAGATGACGGCCGTCTCCAACTCATCCTGCGCGGGCAAACCAACGTGTAGCGCCTGCGCGAGCCCGATCAGCATCTCGAAATCCGAGAGCGCACCGTCGGGCACGTCGAGACCTTCAGCCGCATTGACCGGCAATACGTCGCCGGCCACGTTCGTCGTCGTGCCGTTCTTCTCAAAGGCACCGCGTGCCGGCAAAACGAGCGTCGCGAGTCTCGCCGTCTGCGTCATGAAGAGCTCGCTCACGACGACAAACGGTGTCTTCTCGAGCGCTTCGCGCACGGCTGCTCCGTCAGGGAAATGCAGCGCTGGATTCGCCCCGAGTATCGAAAGGACGCGCATCTTCCCGGCGCGCGCATCCTCGAGCATCGCCGCAAAGCCGCGCCCGGCGCCGCCTGCGGGCACCGCATAACCAGGACCAAACGACGGATGCATGCCCATCGCTTCCGCGCCGCGCGCGTTGGCCTGCTCTCCCGTTATGTAGGCGGCAAGATCGATGCCGGCAGGCAACCGGGCCACGAGATCGCGTCCGAGCGCGAGGTCGACGCCATCCCAGATGACGGCGACGCGTTTTGCGCCGGGCGGCAGCTGCGCGACGGCTTCGCCGGCGGTGGCGACGTCGGCGCACGAGCCCGCGACCGGCGGGCGGCTCTGCACGGGTGCGACGCGAATCAGCCGGGCGCCGCGGCGCACGGCCTTTCGCACACGTAATTCTAAGATCGGTGCGCGTTCCGCCGGCGACTCGCCAATCTCGAGAATCGCCTCCGCACGGTCTATATCGGCCAAGCGTCCGGCACGCTTGCCCGGCGTGGCCTGCCGTTGTCGCCCGGCCCGCCAGTCGAGATTGCGAACGCCGGCGCTTCGAAAGATGTGCTGCAGCAGATAGGCCTCTTCGTTGGTGAGCCGGCCACCGCCCAATGCGCCGACGCTCGCGGGATCGGCGGCAATCGCATCGGCGATCGCCCGCGCCCAGAGCGCGAGCGCGTCGTCCCAGCCGATCTGCACGAACTCACCGTCGCGCTTGTAGAGCGGCTGCGTGAGGCGGTGCAGATCGTCGTAGAAACCGATGTTGTAACGGCCGCGATCGCAGAGCCAGCCGTCCGAGATCGGGTCGTCTTCGACCAGCATCGTCCGCCGCACGCCGCCTAGACGCGTGTCGAGGAACGCTCCGCAGCCGACGGCGCATTGCGTGCAGGTCGTTCGCGTGCGGCGCAGATCCCACGGACGCGATTTGAAACGGTACGTCTTCGAAGTCAACGCCCCGACGGGGCAGAGCTCCGTGACGTTCCCGGTATAGTTGTGGCGGTAGGCGTCGCCGGTCGCCGTCGCAACGATATTATGTACGCCGCGATCCTTTAGCACCAGCTGCCGCTCGCCCACGATGAGATCGTCGAAGCGCACGCAGCGCTGGCAGACGACGCAGCGCTCCTCGTCAAGAACGATCGTGGGCCCTAAGTCTTCTGCTTTAGGCTTGCCGATCTTCGCATCCGCGCTGCGCGAGAATCCCCGGCCGTAAGCCAGTGAGAAATCCTGGAGATCGCACTCGCCGCCCTTATCGCAGATCGGGCAGTCGAGCGGATGGTTCACGAGATAGAGCTCCAGCACGGCGCGCCGCCCATCGGCGGCTTTCTCGCTCTGCGTGTGTACGACCATGCCGTCGGTGACCACCGTATTGCAGCCGATCTGCAGCTTCGGCATCCCTTCGATTTCGACCAAGCAGATGCGACAGAGCCCAGCCGGGCCCATCTTTGGGTGATAGCAGTATACCGGAATCTCTCGCTGGATCCGTTTGGCAGCTTCGACGACCAGCGTCCCCTTGGGAACGCCGAAGGTCACACCGTCGATCGTAACGCTGACCATATCGACGGTCGGCTTGTCGGGCATCAGGCAGGTACCGTTTCTTTCAGGACGCGCGCTTCAAACTGCTCCGGAAAACGCTTGAGGACCGACGCCAAGAACGGCTCGATCGAATCGCCCAACGGGCAGAGATTCAGACCGGTGATCTCCGCGCTCACCTTGTGCAACATCTCGATGTCGGATTGCAGCCCGCGGCCCTGCACGAAGCGCTCGAGCACGGTCGCAAGCCAGTGCCCTCCTTCGCGGCAGGGCGTGCACTGGCCGCACGACTCGTGCGCGTAGAATCGCACTAAATTATACGCAGCTTTTACAAAATCCGTGGTGTCGTCCATCACGACGACCGCTCCCGAGCCGAGCATCGAACCAGCCTTTGCGAGCGACTCGTAGTCGTACGGAAGATCGAGCTGCTCCTCAAAGATGCACGCCGACGACCCTCCGCCCGGTTGGATCGCCGCAAGCGTACGTCCCGGGCGCAGGCCGCCGGCGATCTCGAGCAGTTCGCGCACCGGCGTTCCGAGCGGCACCTCGTAATTACCCGGCTTGCGGACGTGCCCGCTAATCGAAACGATCTTGTAGCCCTTGCTGCGCTCGGTTCCAACCGAAGCGAACCATTGCGAGCCTCTCTTGAGAATCGGCACGAGATAGGCGAGCGTTTCGACGTTGTTGACGACCGTCGGCATTCCGTAGAGCCCCGCGACCGCCGGGAAGGGCGGTTTCAGGCGCGGCTCGCCGCGCTTGCCTTCGAGCGAGTTGAGTAGCGCGGTCTCTTCTCCGCAGATGTACGCGCCCGCTCCGCGGTGCACGGTAACCTCCAGGTCGTAGCCCGTGCCGAACAGATTCTTGCCGACGTAACCCGCCGCGCGCGCTTGGCGCACGGTTTCGCTGAAGATCTCGTATCCGCGCTTGAACTCGCCACGGATATAGATGAATGCGTGGTGAGAGCCGATGCCGTACGCTCCCAGCAGCATGCCCTCGAGCACGAGGTGCGGCGTCTCCTCGATCAGCATGTGATCTTTGAACGTGCCCGGTTCGGCTTCGTCGCAGTTGCAGACGAGATAGCGCGGCTTGTCGTTGCCTGGAAGGAACGACCATTTGCGCCCGGTCGGAAAGCCCGCGCCGCCGCGGCCCCGCAAGCCCGATGCATCGCAGAGATCGAGCACCTCGCGCTGCGACATCTCCTCGAACGCGCGCCGCAGCTGCACGTATCCGCCGCGTTCCTCGTATATCGCGATGTCGCGCAGGTTCGCCTCGCCGATCCCTTCGGTAAGCACTTTGACGACCGGCATCAGTGGGCAGCCTCCGCCTCTTCATCGACGATCTTTGCCAGCGTGGGTTCGGCGTTCGCAAGGCGTTCCAGCGTGCGCCCGCGGAACAACCGCTCGTTAGCGACGATGTGGTCGAGCATGATGACGCCGCTGCGGTCGCCGAGGCCGCTCGCGTTGTTCGGATGGCTCTGCCCCTGCGCCCCAGCCGATTTCGCTCCGCACGAGACCTGCGCGTCTTGCTCCACCGTCCACGTCCTTGCAGGCATTTGCGTCTGCGCCATCGGCGCCGTCGCATACGTGCCGCCGCGCATCGCCGCGAGCATGTCGTCGATCCCTCGGGGAGTCAGGTCGTAGACGAACTCGAGATTCACCTGCATGCAGCTCGCGCGGTCGCACGCCGCCAGGCACTCGACTTCTTCGTACGAGAAGAGCCCGTCGGCGGTGGTTTCGAGATGACCGATGCCCAACCGCTCGCGCAGGTGCGCCATGATCTCTTCGGCGCCGTTGATCGTGCACGCGAGACCCCGGCAAACCTGCAGCACGTACTTGCCGACCGGCCGGCGAAAGAACAGCGTATAAAACGAGACGGCCGACTCGACCACCGCCGGCGAGAGCGCAAGCAACTCCGCCACCGCACGCATTGCGTCGCGGCTCACGAAACCTTGGTGCTCTTGGAAGAGATGCGTCAGCGGCAGGAGCGCGGAGCGTGAGTCTTCGTATTGCGCGATGATCTCCACGCAGCGCGGGCGCAATTCCTCGAGCAGCGCGCGGAACTCTTCGCTCATCGATCGACCTCACCGAAGACGGGGTCGAGCGAACCGATCATCACGACCAGATCGGCGATCAAGTTGCCCGGCGCAAGACCTTTGAGCGCCTGGAGGTTATACATTGAGGGCGGCCTCGTGCGAATGCGGTAGGGACGGTTGCCGCCGTCCGAGACGATGTAGAAAGCCAGCTCGCCGCGTGGACCTTCGACCGCCTGGTAGACGTCGCCCGGCGGCACCCGGAATCCCTCGCTCACGATCTTGAAGTGATGGATCAGCGCTTCCATCGATAGCGCGATCGTCTCTTTCGGCGGTTGAAAAATCTTTGTGTCGTCGGTCATCACCGGGCCGGGCCGGAGCGCCTTGCGCACCTGTTCGACGATGCGCATCGATTCGTCCATCTCGTCCAAACGCACGAGAAAGCGCGCGTATGCGTCGCCTTCCGAGCGCGCCGGCACGTCAAAACGATAATTTTCGTAACCGCAGTACGGAAACGCCTTGCGCACGTCGTACGCAATGCCGCTCGCGCGCAGGCTCGGTCCGGTGACGTTCCATGCCAAGGCGTCCTCTCGCGACAGGGCGCCGACGCCGATCGTCCGATCCTGCACGATCGGATTGCCCACGAGCAACGTCCGCAACTCTTTCATGCGGCCGGGAAACTTCGCGATCAGCGCATCGAGCCGCTCGGTGAAGCCGTCGGGCAGATCGCCGTTGAGCCCGCCGATTCGGAAGTAGTTTGGGTGCATGCGGGCACCGCCCGTAGCTTCCTGCAGATCGAGGATGTTCTCGCGGAGATCGAAGCAGTAGAAAAATACTGAGAGCGCGCCGAGGTCGATGCCGTGCGTTCCCAGCCAAACACAGTGCGACGCGATACGCGTCAACTCGGCGAAGAGCACGCGCACCTGGCGCGCGCGCTCCGGGATCGCGTCGGCGACACCCAACAGGCGCTCGACGCCGAGCACGTAGCAGAGCGCGTTGGAGAGCGGCGCGAGGTAATCCATGCGCTCGACGACCGTCTGCGCCTGCGACCAGAACAAATTCTCGGCCGACTTTTCGATACCGGTGTGGAGATAGCCGATCTCGGGCTCCGCTTTTACGACGTTCTCGCCTTCGATTTCAAGCATGATCTGCAATACGCCATGGGTCGATGGATGCTGCGGCCCCATCGAAAGCACCATGACATTGCCGTTCTGCGAGACGAGTTCCGGCGAGAGCGGGGTCGTGCTGAACGTCACGCGTTCTTCTCCCGCTGCAGCGCTTCGAGCGTCCGGCCCGAGGGCGGCGCGCCCGCCTGCACGTTACTCTTCAACGCAAACGCAGGACGCGGAGAGCGTTCCCGCGCCGGTCCGCGCAGCGGATAATCCTTGCGGAGCGGGTGCCCTTCCCAATCGGCAGGCATC
The DNA here is from genome assembly GCA_021781595.1 of bacterium. Lineage (GTDB taxonomy): Bacteria > Vulcanimicrobiota > Vulcanimicrobiia > Vulcanimicrobiales > Vulcanimicrobiaceae > JAJYFL01. The sequence goes on from JAJXWN010000050.1 coordinate 7,347, forward strand.
TGAATGCGGCGCAGATCGGGATGCCCTTCGAATGCGATGCCGAAGAGATCGTAGGCTTCGCGCTCGGCCCAGTCGGCCGATCTCCAGAGATCGCTCGCCGTCGGCACCGACGGATGCTCGGCTGGGAGCCCGCAGAGCACGCGCACGCGCTCCGGCGTTCCGATCTCGCTCGCGCTCGCGGTCGCCGGCGGCAGCTTCAGCAAATGGTAAACGACGTCGAAACGCGGCGTCCGCTGCGGATAATCGACCGCGCCCAAATCCAGCAGCATCGTGAAGCCTTCCGCCTTCAACGAACTCAAGCGCGCGTGCAGCCCCGCGGGTTCGACGCGCTCGATGCGCGCGTCGTCGATCGGCGGACGAAGGCTCGGCGGATCGATCGCGAGTCCGGTGATCGATGGCCTCTGCGTACTTGGCATGCGTCTTCCTTACTGAAGCGTGTGAACGGATGCAGGGTTGAGATTACGCACGGGCCAACAAACCGCCGCGCCCGCCTTCGCGAATCTGCTGCTGAATCAAGTTGACGGCATAGAGCAGACCGTCGGGCGTCGGTGGGCAACCGGGCACGTAGACGTCGACCGGAACGACCGTGTCGACTCCCTGCACGATCGCGTAGTTGTCGAAGACGCCGCCCGAGCTCGCGCAAGCGCCCATCGAGATGACCCACTTCGGATCGGCCATCTGATCGTAGAGGCGCTTGACGACCGGCGCCATCTTCTGCGAAACGCGTCCGGAGACGATCATGAGGTCCGCCTGGCGCGGAGAGGGCCGGAATACTTCGGAACCTAGGCGCGCGATGTCGTACTCGGCGGAGGTCGCCGTCATCATCTCGATCGCGCAGCAGGCCAAACCCATCGTGAGCGGCCAGACGCTCGAGCTCTGCGCCCAGCGAACGACATCGTCCACGCGCGCCAGCAGAAACTGTCCGGGGCTCATCTCCATTCTAAGCCGCCGTTCTTCCATACGAACGCATACCCGATCGCCAAGACGACGATGAACGCGACCATCTCCGCAAGACCGAAGACTCGCAGCGCGTGCATCTGCACCGCCCAGGGGTAGAAGGACGCCGCTTCGACGTCGAAGATCACGAACAGCATCGCGATCAAGTAAAACTTCACTGGGAATCGGCCGGAGACGCTCGACGTAGGCTCGACGCCGCACTCGTAGGCGCGCTCTTTTTCAGGATTGGGCTTGCGTTGCGCCAGCAGCCCCGGCAACAGGCTGAACGCGAGCGCGGCCGCCACGGCGACGGCCACGAAGACGGCTACCGGTCCATACGGATTCATGTTTGTGAAATTTTTCACAAGCGGATGCATTAACCCTCGTTGGATGGTATCGGTGCGATCTTTGGATGGTTCGATAGGAGAGAACGCGCTCCGGACCGCATGAAATCGTCATGAAGTTGTTGGTATGTGGCCTAGTCTTCCTGCTCGGCGCCGCCAACGGCGGCGGCTGCAGCAATCCCAACTACATCGGCGTTCAGCAGTACGGATCGATCACCGGCCGCGTGCTGGACGCGTCGAACAACCAGCCTGTTCCGAGCGCTCTCGTCTCGGTCGGCTCGCTCTACACCGCGTATACCGACGCCCAAGGGGCCTTCACGCTCGGCAGGATTCCGATCGGGCACCAGATGGTAACCGCCACGGCCCCGGGCTACTCACGCGCGAGCCGGACGGTCCGCGTCGTGCAGAGCCAAACGGCGTCCATCGACTACCTGCGCCTCGCGCCGCTGACCGGCGGACCGACCGCGCCGCCACCCGCGCCACCATCGGCGCCGACAGCAGCGCCGGCTGCGACGCCCACGCCGGCCGCTACGCCCGCAAGCGCATCGCCGCTGCCCTAGCCGGCCCGCTCGGCGGCTGCGGCAGGCTCCGCACCGCGCCATTTGACCTTCGGCAGGACATGCGCGGGATCGATGCGCTCCACGTTCCGGATGCCGACCTCGATCAGCTGGGCGATCAGCGCGTCGTCGAGATGGCGCGGCGTCAGCCCGAGGTCCATCAAGCGCGTGTTGACGGTTTGGTAGTAATGCTCGTCCTTCTCGGCACGCGGATTGTCGTAGTATAGCACCGGCGCTTTGATGCCGAGCTCGCGCGCGACCGCTTCAACTCGCCGCGCCAACGCGAGCACGCCGAAGACTTCGGTAAACTGGTTGAAGACTCGGTACTCTCCGGGCTCTGCCGGATTGAGAATCGCCAGCTCGATGCAGGCGACGGTATCGCGAATATCCAGGAACGCGCGCGTCTGCCCGCCGCGCCCATAGACGGTCAGCGGGTGGCGCAGGGCGGCTTGCACGCAGAAACGGTTGAGTACCGTACCGTAGACTCCGTCGTAATCGAAACGGTTCACCAGGGGTGCGGAGAGAAACGTTTCGGGCGTTTCGATTCCGTAAACGATACCTTGGTTCAAGTCGGTCGCGCGCAGCTGCCACGTACGGCAGGCGAAGTAGATCTGATCGCTGTCGCTCACTTTGGTCAGGTGGTAGAACGAACCCGGCTGTTTGGGAAACGGAAGCGTATCCGTGCGGCCCTTGTGCTCGATCGTAATGAAGCCTTCCTCGATATCGATGTTGGGCGTTCCGTACTCGCCCATCGTACCGAGTTTTACGAGGTGGGCTTCCGGGGCCACTTCGTGCAACGCCCAGAGCAGATTCAGATTCCCGACCGTATTGTTCAGATGCGTGCGCAACGCGTGGTCGTGGTCGATCATCGAATACGGCGCGCTGCGCTGTTGCCCGAAATGGACGATTGCGTGCGGCCGCGTCTCGCGCAGAGTTCGGCAGACGTCTTCGTACACCGTCACGTCACGCGAGAGATAGGCGATCGTGCGGCTCGTCCGCTCGTGCCACTCTCGCAGGCGCGATTCGATCGGCGCTATCCGCGTGAGCGACGTTATGCCCAGCTCGGCGTCCCACCGCCGGCGAATCAGATTATCTACGATCGTCACGTCGTGACCGCGTGCAGATAAGTGAAGTGCGGTGGCCCAACCGCAGTAACCGTCTCCGCCGATAACGAGTATCCTCATGCCGTCCTCTCTGCAAGTACCGCGCCGGGTGCGACACCCGGAAAGCATATCTCAAAAAAGCGCCGGGCGATCCTTGAAAGAGCGTAGCCTCGGGCACGCCCGAACGCCCCCTCCGCATACCGGCGCCACACCTGCTCCGCAGCGAGCGCTTCGATTGCCCGCGCCAGCGCTCTTTCGTCCCCCGGCCGCACGCGGATGCCGGCCCCGCCGATCCACTCCGGAATCCCGCCCACCGCATAAGCGACGGCCGGGCGGCCGCGCGCCTGTGCTTCGATGCCGACCAGCCCGAAGGGCTCGTCCCATAACGAGGGAAGCGCCACCACGCTCGACCGATCGATCTGCGCGCGCAACGCCGCCTCGTCCAAGAAACCAACGTGGTCAGCGGTGACGCGCAGACGCTCGGCCTCGGCGAGGGCAAGCTCCGCATGCGGATTGCGTTCGCTCGCTATCCGAAGGAGCGGGCGCCGTTCCCGTGCGATCAGCGCGATCGCGCGGACGAGCGAGAGCAGCCCCTTCTGCGGCACTGCCCGCCCGGCGAAGAGCACGGCGGCCGCAGGCATCGCACCCACGCCCGCCGCGTAGGCTTCCGGGGGCAGCGGCGGCGGAAGGATCTCGATTCGCTTCTGCGCGATGCCGTGTCGTTCGCACTCGCGCCCCATGAACGCGCCGCTCGCAACGACTGCGTCTGCACGGGCTAACGCCTCGCCCACCAGCAGCCGCCGCCGCACGCGCGCTAGGCTTTCCGGACGCGGTCCGCAGACGCAGCCGCGGAGCAGCGCGTTGACGACGCAGGCTCGTCCGGCGCGCGCCGCACAGCGTCCCGGGAACTGCGGGAAGACGCGATCGCCGTTCGGGCAAAAGGGCCGGTGATCGTGGACGCGCGCGATCCACCTGGGCCGCGTCCGCGCTAGCCTCAGGATACCGGCATCGAAGACGTTCGAGGTCAGGACGACGGCGGGCCGGCGGCGATCCATCAACCGGCGAACCTCCGCCGCCGCGCGCGCCGAAGGCGCACTATGCTCGTCCGACCAGTCCAACTGCTCTACCGCATCGATCCCGAAAGCGTCCGCCTGCTCCACGCGGCGGGCGGCAATCGATACGCGGATCCCCAGCGCCTGCAGGGCCGGCAAGAGGCGTCCCAGGTACCGTTCGGTCCCGCCGGAGATCCCGACCGTATCGCAGAGCACCAGCAGTTCGTGAGAGCGCATGCTTATATACGGTATACGAACCGCCTGAAGATTTACTGTAGAAAACGTTACAGGCAGATTAGATTATTAGGAGACTGTCGGAGTTGAGCCGTTTTTGGATTTGGGCCGCCTCT
>JAJXWN010000273.1 GCA_021781595.1 bacterium
TAGGAGGCTGTCGGGGTTGAGCACGTTTCCGTCTTTGGGCCGCCTTTTGCCCGAATACTTCGTTGCTCATCAGTCACGAAGCTACGGCTTCGCTCCTTCTTCGCGCCTCGTCTCCGGACAAAATTCGGCGCCAAATCCGAAAACGACCCAGCCCCGACAGCCTCCTAGCGTGCTAGCGAATGACCGGAAGCTTCCTCCCGCGGCGGAAGAGATTCACGGCGAAGAGTATGCCGACGACTACGGCCGCGACGATGGCGGCGACGAGGACGATCTTCAGCACGAAGGCCGCGATGAAGAGCACCACGACGGCCAGCGCGATCAGAAGGGTGAGTCGGACGAACGTGTTGAGCAGCATTGCAAAGGGTTCCCCGGGGAGAAAGAGCGTCTTGCTGGGATGTACCGGCACGCCGGCGGCAAGTTTCGCCCGGCCGGTGCTCTCTAACAGGTATGACGAGGGAACGCTGGTGAATACGTTCTTCGTCTGCGCGCGCTTTACCGGGGAGGGCTTGCCATCGTTACTGTGATACGGATCCTTTCGACCGCTCTTTTCGCGGCGTTCCTGGCGGCAACGGTTCGCTGCGGCACCGCGTGGGCCGATCCACCGGCCGCGAAACCGATCCGTCACCTCGTCTACGACTTTACTGTATCGATCCACTCGGATCTCACGCTGCACGGCGCCGGTTTCAGCTCCGGTACCGGGATTACCGACGACACGTCGGATGCCGACGATCAGGGAACGATCGTGGTCGACGTCATGCAAGTTGCGGCGGACGGCGGGCTGGTCGTAGACGTAAGCGAACTGGCGCGCAACACTCGCTCGGCCAAACCTGCGCTCTGCGCGGTATACGGCGATGGGCGGGCGCTCTGCGCGGCAGGCGCCAAGGTCAACGCCGAGGAGATGGCGCTCCTGCGGCTGGTCGGACGCGGTTTCATCGATCCCTCGAAATTCGATTCGCATGGGCATTGGCAAGAGATAGCGAGCGCTCCGGGCTTCAAGGAAACCAGCGATTTCACGGTCACCAAGAACGCCGGCGGCATGCTGAACGTCGCGCTGCAGCGCGTGGCGGCCGAGACCGGCGTCCGCGGTTTCACGAGCACCACGACCGGGACGATCGGTTACGATCTGCCGATGACGGTGCCGACGGCTCTGAAGCAGACCACCGTCACCCGCACCCAACAGGGCGTGGGAAGGGAGAACACGGTCACGACGCAGTTGAGCCTGAAGCTCGCCGCCGACTCGATGCAGCCGGCTCGGCCGTAATTACCTACCGGTCGATGAGGTCGAGTACGGCGTAGATCGCCGCAACGTGCGGCATGCAGTCGATCGTTCCGTCGCGGACCATCGCGCGGAGCTCGTCGAAGCTCGCGAGCTCGACGTCGATCGCCTCGGTAACGTCGAGGTTCTGCTCGCACGTGCGGCGCGCGCCGCGCGCGAGGAAGAGGTGCGCGATCGTATTCGAGTTCGTCGGATCGGCGACGAAGCCGCGCACGTACTCTACGGACGAGGCTTCATAGCCGGTCTCTTCGGCGAGCTCGCGCGTCGCGGCGTGCAACGCTTCCTCACCCGGATCGATCGAGCCGGCCGGCAGTTCCAGCAGCACGCGCCCGATGCCGTGTTTGTACTGGCGCACGAGTACCACGCGCTCGTCGGGCGTCATCGCGAAGACTATTGCGAAACCGCGGCTCTCGCGAACGTAGTAGTCCTCGATCAGGGTCCCGTCGGGCAGCTCGATCGAGTCCTTGCGCAGCCGCAGGAAGCGCGTATCGATGGCGTAGGAGGAAGCGGTTACCCGCCAGGCATCGTCCCGCATACGCGGTGGGGCTTCAACGCGTGGGCTTTTTCTGCCCGCAGGCGAAGTGAAGGCCCGTGGACCGAATCCTCATCACCGGCGCCGGAACCATGGGCTCGGGCATTGCGTTCGTGGCGGCCCGTGCCGGGTACGCGGTCGATCTGGTCGAGCCGGATGCCGAGATGCGGGCGAAGCTGTCCGGCGTGCCCGCGCGTGTCAGGCTGCTCGAGTCAGTGCCGCCCGCAAGCGATGCAGTCCTCGCCGTCGAGGCGGTCCCCGAACGTCTCGACCTCAAGCGCGAAGTCTTTGCGCGCCTCGCGGAGAGTCTGCCCCCAACGGCGTTGCTCGCCACCAACACGTCGTCGCTCTGCGTGAGCGATATCGCCCGCGGGGTGGCGCATCCCGAACGCGTCCTGGGAATGCATTTCTTCAATCCACCCGCAGCGATGCGGCTGGTCGAGATCGTGCGAGGCGAGCAGACGGGCGACGAGGCGATCGAGCGCGCGCGCGCGTTCGTCGCGCGTTTTGAAAAGACCGGAGTCGTTGCTGCCGATACGCCCGGCTTCATCGTCAATCGCATCGCGCGCCCGTACTATCTGGAGGCGCTTCGGGCGTACGCAGCCGGCTCCGCGCCGCTCGACGAATTGGATCTGCTGGCGCGCGGCATCGGCTTCCGCATGGGCCCGTTCGAACTGATGGATCTCATCGGGCTCGACGTGAACCTCGCAACTACCCAGTCGGTC
>JAJXWN010000001.1 GCA_021781595.1 bacterium
CAACCCCCGCGGGAAGCCCGTCGCCTACAGCTAGCCCATCGCCGGCCGCCACCGCGACGCAGCCGCCCATCGTCGTCAGCCCCGCAGCGGCCGAGGTCCCAGTCGGCTCGGAGCGGGTCGTTCAGGTTGGCTCGGTACTCGGAACTATCACGGCGGCGGCGGCCGATCCAACGCTCGTCGGCGTGCGCGTGGACCAGGTGGCGCTGAGCGTCACGCTAACGGGAAAGGCACCCGGTACGACCGTCGTTACGGTCACCGATCAGCGCGGCATGACCGCGAACATCCCCGTTCGCGTCGCATACAAAGCAGGAAGCGTCGCCGCGTCAGCGTCGATACGCATTACGGGAGATCCGGCGAGCTCGCTGTTCGTGAAGCGCCAGGCCGTCGCTGCGGCGACCGCGCTCGCACGATTGCGGCCGGGGGCGCAGGTCGTCACGGGCGTGGACGACGTCTCGTTCGACGCCCCGCTCGCTCAAGACGACGTGGCTACGCTGAACGTTCCGATTCTGATTCAAGGAAAGGGGTATTTCGGCGTCCGGGCAACGACTGCGGTGCGCGTCGCAAATATGGCCGCGCCGAAGATTCGGCCGAGATCGCTAATGGTTAGCGACTACCCCGAGAAGCTCGAGGCCGACGGCGTGCTCTTCACCGCGGATCTCAAGCGCGAGCAGCCATCGCGTTTTTTGTACTTCCATTACAATCCACCGGGCGAGCCGGACCGTCGCATCGTCCTGCGCGCGGTCAATCGGTCGCCCGAGCCTGCGATCGTCCAGTTTATCAGCGGAGCCGGCGGCCCCGGGCAAAACGAGATGGAGGTCGGGCACGACTCGACCCGGCGGTTCTTGGTGCACTTGGTGCAGAACGAAGGCAGGATCATCGAGATTCCGGGTTACGGCACGATGAACCTCAGCGAGCAAGAACTCCCCGCAAAGAACGTCGTCTGCAATCTGCTGCAACTACGCGTCCTCAACGGCAGCGTCGTGCGTCTTACGCTCTTTGCGGAGAACGCAAGCTCATCGCACGACGTCCCGGCGGCCAACAACGATCTGCTGCACGGGACGCACCGGCACGCGCGGGGCATCTACGCGATCCCGGAATTTCATTACAGCGCACTGTGGAACGTGACCGATCCTTATCTCGAACTCCCGATCGGCCAGATCCCGCTGCCGAATCTCATGCAGGGCGAAGCGCTATCGGGCGATTACGGCGTCCTACAATCGTTCGTCATCATGGTGGAGAACCCGACGGCCGCTCCGCAGCCGATTGCCCTCTACGAAAACCCGCGCGGCGGATACGCGACCGGTACGTACTTGATCGACGGCGTACTCGTTCAGTCGCATCAAGTACCGCCGTTCTCGCGCTACAAGATCCGGCAGTACGTCGTTCCCGCCAAAGGTTTCGTTCGCGTTACGATCGAGACGATTCCCGAGGGCGGGTCGAGCTATCCGCTCCGGCTCATCCTCGCGCCGGACGACGGCAGCGTTCCGCCGGGCGCCCCCGGTTCGCCGGTCTACTAACGTACTGCGGCGCGGCACACTAGCCGGGCCGCCGCTTACGGATCAGAGAGCGCCCGTTCGTACGCCCCGAGCATCGTGCGGCCGATCGAGCGCCACGAGAAGCGTTCGATTGCCGAGGCGCGAGCGCTCCGAGCGCGCTCTTCGGCAGCCTCCCGCCCGTCGAAGACCGCGCGAATAGCTTGCGCCCACGCATCGACGTCGTACGGATCGATCAGCGGCGCGGCCGCGCCGACCACTTCCGGTAGCGAACTGCTGGCGGCAGCTAAGACCGGGGCTCCGGCACACAACGCTTGCGCGGCCGCGTACCCGAAGCCCTCGTATCGCGATGGCACCGCGACGACGGCACAGGTCGCGTAGAGGTGCAGCAGCGCGCTTCGCGGGACGTAGCCGCGAAACTGCACGCGGTCTTCGACGCCCAACCGCCGCGCGAGCCGCGCGCACTCGTCGCGGTACGCCGTGAACGGCCCGACCGAGACCAGATGCGCACCTGGCACGTGTGCGAGCGCGCGGATCGCGATCTCGACGTTCTTGCGGCGCTCGACCGTTCCGGGGATGATAACCATCCGCTCCTCTAACCGCTGGCGGCGAATCGCGCAGAAATCGTCCGCGACACCGGGATAGACGACCTCGACCTTTTCGGGCGCGACGTCCAAGACGTCCAACAGTTCGTTTCGCGAAAACTGCGAATCGACCAGAATGCGGCGCGCGTCGCGATAGCGCCGAAGCGAAAACGTGCCGAAGTAGTAGCGTGCGTACCAGCGTGCATGCCGCTGTACTTTGAGCCAAGCCACGTCGTGCACGGTCACGATGGCCGGAAGCGGCAACCGCAGAGGCATCGTGCCAGCCGTGCAGTGCAGGAGATCGGCATGGCTCGCGCGCGCGCGGCGCGGCAGGAGGACTTGATCCCAGTACACTCGGCGGTCGAAACGCCACGGGTCCAGGCTCTTCTCCGAGAGTTCCACCGCGTCCGCACCGCAGCGGCGTATCGCCGCGATCAATCCACTCGCATACTCCCCGATGCCGGTCGCCGTGCCGGCGGCGAGTTGCGCGTCGACGGCGACCCTCATCGCAGGTCGCGGTCGAGGGCGCGCAGCATCAAGGCGCGGGGATCGATCGCGCGGCTGCGCGCGGCGTAGCGCCGCGCGGCCGCGCGATCGCCTTGGTTCAACGCGACGACGCCCAAGCCGGCGTAAGCGTTCGCGCTGGCGGGGTTTACGCCGAGCGCCCAGAGGTAGTAGCGCCGGGCGCCGGGCAGGTTATGGAGCGCGAGTTCCTGGGCGCCCGCGGAGAGCAGATATTTTTCGTCGAGGGGCGCGAGCGCAATCGCGCGCCGGTAGTAATGCAGCCCGATGGCGTACCAGTACATCCGGCGGGCCGAATCTCGCCACGCCCGCCGCGTAGCGATTATCCCGAGATGCCAGTTCGATTCCGCAACCGCATCGGGATGGGTCGCGAGCCGCTCGAGCCGAGCCTTGAGGCGCATCTCGAGGTTCCAGGCCGCGCCCGGGTGGTGGATTTGAATGCGCTCCACTTCCTGTTGAACCGCGCGGAAGTCGGCGGCCGCCAGCAGATAACGTTGAGCCGCTGCATCGTCGCCGCGAGCTTGCGCGATCCGTGCGAGGTAGTCGCTGCGCACGGGGCCGCGCGGCATGCGCAAGACGCGAGCGTCGGCGGCGGCAAGGTCGCCGCGCGAAAAGGCGGCGCGCGCGAGCATCTCTTCGACAAACGAAGCCGGAGCGAAGGTTGCGACGAAACGATAGATCCGTACGCCGAGGGATGGCGGTAGCCGTGCGGGCAGCGAGTACCTAGCGCCGACGTTTGAGAAAATCGCGTCGGAGCCGAGTTGAACGGCTCCAAGGCAGAACGCGAGCGCAAACGCAAGGAACGCCAAAACCCCGTACGCCCAAACCCCGCGCCGAGCGTCGGTCAGAATTTCACCGTGAAGTCGAGGTCCGCCCGGGTCTGCGTTAGATTGTAAGTCGGAACGAAGTTATCCTGATACCGGTATTGACGCGCCGACAACGTAATAGCGCTCGAGGTATGGGGGATCCGATAGGTAACGTTCCCCAGATACGAGCTCTTGGTAGCGTCGATCGCGGGCATCGTGGACGCGCCGTACATCTCCTGGAAGTGCTGCGTGCCGTACTGCAAGTCCAGCGTCACGTCGTGCGTGAGCGGAACCGCAACGCGCGCGTTCAGCGCATGCTTCGCGCCATCGACGGGGCTTGGATAGTAGATCACCGGGCTCTGCCCATTGGTGAACGCAGTCTGCGCCGCCAAGTCGAAGTTCGGCGTATCGAGATTCGACGGCTCGTAGCGCACGGCAGCCGTATCGTTACGCAGAAGACGCTCATACGTATCGGAGAGCGCAACGTTGAGGCGCCGCGCACCCGCGCGCACATGGAAACTGGCGCTCGCGGCGAGCTGCGCCGGGGATGCGCCGGCGGGAGCAAAGCCTCCGACCGCCGCGGCCGGCAGGCCCGCGATCGCCCCGGGCTGCAGCCACGCGGAGAAGCGCACGCCGCCGATGCGAATCGGGCGCGGCAACGCAGAGCCCGCCAGCCGTGCATCCGGCACGTACGATGGCAGGTCGCTCGTCAGAATGCCGGCAAACGGCGCGGTACCGGCCGCACTGCCCGCACCGGTGAATGCGACGATGGGCACTCCCGGTCCGAGCAGCGATGGCGCGTCGGCGACCGAATCCGGTACCGACGACGCGACCGGTAGATTCGGGTCGAACGTTTGGAACTGCATCTGCAGCTTCGCGCCGCGTAGCCGGAACGTGACGCCGGTAACGAGGGTCGAACCCGCGTCGGTAAAGCCTCCCTGGTATCGCGGCGTTTGCGCGACGCTGCCCGACGGTATCGAGTAGAGGACCGGGCTCACCGAGGTACGCACGAAGAGCGGCAGTTGCACGTCGATATCGAAGATGCTATCGCTAACCAGGTTGCGGCTCGGTGCCGGCGCGGCGCTGCCGAACGCGAGAACGGCGTCGTGCGTCCGGTTCGCGTCGAAGATGCGGTCGTATGCCAAACGATTCGCTCGAACGCTTGCCGGAGCCGCTACTGCGCCCGGAACGTACGCCGCGCTGGTAACCGTCGCGAAGAGCAGGCGACCCACGCTCGCCCGTGCCGCGAGCGTCGCCCGGGGCGGATGCATCGGTCCGAGGAAGCCGGCGCTCGGGTAGGCCGCTTGCGCGCGCGCGCCACATGCCAGCGCTGCGAGCAGCGCGGCCGAGGTGACGAGGCGACCGAGGCGAGCCATCATACCCTTCCCGGCTCCGAGGGAGCCTGTAGCATACATCGACACTTTCCGCCAGTCGTTATATATACGACGCGGCGGTGCCTAGCCCCCGCGTTCGGTGAATCGCCGGGCGATCAAAAGGGCGGCGTAGTCGTCGATGGGCCGCGGGGGCAGCTGGAGCCCGATCGGCACCAGGCGCCGCCAGCCACGCGGCGGGTGGTCCGCAAAATAGAGGGCCCGGGCAAAGAGCGTCGTCCCGCTCTCGTCGACCAGGTGGATCGGGAGTTCCAGGCAGCCCAGCAGGGTGGCGATCACGGCGGCGTTTGTCCCGCGCCCCAGCGCCACCGCCCGGATCCCATGTTCCGGGACCAGCGGCTTGAGGCGCTCGAGCAGCGTGTCGAGCCCCTCGACCCCCAGCGCCAGCGGAGCCCCGGCGCCGGTACCGGCGACGACGGCGTATCCCGCTTTGCGCGTCCCCGGGTCGACCCCGAGAACGGAGCCGCTCGTCATCTCGGTGCAGGTTCGAGCGTCACGATGACGGGAACGCCCGCCGTATGCGGGTACACGTCTTCGGCCGCAAATGCAGTCATAATATATTTTCCGGTACCTTTCCCGACGATCGCCTGCATCTGCGCGAGGCTCGGGAGGTACTGGACCGGCTGTACGAAGATTGCGAAATACGGCGGCAAACCGTCCTTCGCGGCCTGCGCGCCGACGATCTCCTCGAGCTCCGCGACCGCCAGCTGAACGTTCACGTTCTTGCTCGCGGGGATGCGCAGCGACTGGATCGGTGAGCGCGCCGGATAGACGAGCTTATCCGGAATGATCGTCAGTCCGAAATGGATTTGGTCGTGCAAATAGAGGTTCTGATCCGCGACCGCGAGCAACAGGACGTTCCCCTGCGTCACGTCCGCGCGCATCGGAAGCCCGTTGGCCAGCGCGCCCAGCCGTTTCGCTATATCGCCCGGCACGACGAACGGTTTGAGCAGGCCGCCCTTCCCGGCGTATCGCTGATTGACGAACTGTACGGTATCGTGAAAGTAGCGCGCGATGATCTCAAGGCGGTGCTTCGGCGGTGCGTTGCGCGGAATCAGCGCGAGTGTAGGCGTGATCGGCGTGTTGGTGTTGATGACCAAACGCCCCGTATTTACTTTCTTTTCGAGGTTCGCTGCTTTGGCGCGCAGTTCTTCGATCTGGCTGTTGATCGCGTTGAGTTGGAAGAACGCCAGCTTCACCTCTTGCGACATGGCGATCGCGCCGAGCGTCACGACCAGCGCGATGACCATGCCCGTCGCTATGGCGACGATCGTCGACGTGTAACGCGGGCGTATGCCGAACAGCGTCAACCGCTTACGGCCGATTTGATGGCCGACGCGGTCGCCGACGTAGGCGATCGCGCCGGCCAGTGCCGTTATGAAGAGCACGATTCCGATGCCGCGCAGGAGATCTGATGCGCTCATCAGACCGACGCCGCCTTGCGCAAGCGCGCAACGCCGAGGTACGTGAAGATGAGGTTGGGCATCCACGCGGCCGGCGCCGCCAGCGGCAACATCGCCTCGCCGATGTACGAAAATATCGTCGACACGACATAGTAGACGAAGATGAGAGCGACCGCTAGGCCGAATCCGATGCTCGTACTGCCGCCCCCGCGCACCGAGCGAATGCCGAACGGAATCGCGATCAAGGTAAAGACAAAGCACGCGAACGGCCGCGCGAGCTTCTCTTGGTAGGTCGCGACGTACTTGCGCAGTTCGTTCTGCGTGAGCTGCCCCGACCTAATGATCTCGGCGATCTGCGCGCGGCTCATATCCTCCGGATTGTCGAGTTGGATGCGTTTGACGATTTCGGTTGGACTCTCGCCGATCTCGACCTGCAGCGTGGGCGTCTTCGGCGCGACCGTTACGGTTCCGTCGGGATTGAATGCATAGGTACTGACGTCGTCGAGCGTCCACCGGTCGGCCAAAAAAACGGCACGGTCGGCAAAGACGACGCGCGTCTGCACGCCGTGGCGGTCGTACTGAACCAGCGTCACGTGCAGAAGCGCCTGCGTGTGCGGTTCGTACCCAAGCGCCATCGTAATTTGGCGTCCGCCGCCGGGGAGCGGCGCCGCTACGGTCAGGTCGCGGTTGAAGACGCTGGAATGGTTGATCACGTCGTCCTGGATGCGGGTAAACTGAGACTGAGCGTACGGCACGATCTCTTCCTGCAGAAAGAGCGTGACGAACGAGAGTACGAGTCCCGCAGCGAGCACCGGGGCGATGATGCGGATGAAGGTAATGCCTCCGGCCTTCATCGCCATGATTTCGCTGTCGCCCGAAAGGCGCTGGATCGCGAGCAGGGTCCCGAGCAAGAGCGCCATCGGAATGACCAATACGACGACGCTTGGCAGTTGCCAGATGAAGGCTTCGATCGCCGCCCACAAGGGTGCGTGCGTATCGGCCAGCTCGCGACCGATGGCCAAAATCTGCGTCGCCGCGAAGATCATCGTGAATGCCGAAAGGCCGAACGCGGCCGGACCCGCCAGCTCCACGAGCATGTAGCGGTCCAGGATCGTTAGGCGCAACCGCCGCAGCACCGCCGGTTCGCTCACAAGCGAAACCCTTCGCCGAGATAGAATTTGCGTGCGACCGGGCTCTCGAGGACTTCGTGCGCCGTTCCCGAGACCTCGATCCGCCCCTCGTTGAGGATATAGGCGCGATCGACGATTGCGAGGGTCTCGCGGACCTGATGGTCCGTGATCAAGACGCCCAAACCGCGGTCGCGCAACTGGCGGATCATCGCTTGAATGTCGGCTACGGCGATCGGATCGATGCCGGTGAACGGCTCGTCCAGGAGCAGGAACGCGGGTTCGATCGCAATGGCCCGCGCGATCTCGACGCGCCGGCGTTCGCCGCCCGAGAGGCTATCGCCGCGCGCGTCGATGAAGTTCAAGAGGCCGAACTCTTCGAGCAGCTCCGGAAGGCGTTCGTTCTGCCGCTCGACCGGGACGCCGGTCATCTCCCAGATCAACCGTATATTGTCGCCGACCGAGAGCTTGCGAAAGATCGAATTTTCCTGAGAGAGGTAGCCGATGCCGCTACGCGCGCGCGCGTACATCGGCGCAGCCGTCAGATCAATTTCGCGATCGGCCTCGCGCAACACCACCGTCCCGCCGTCGGGTTTCACCAGCCCGACGACCATGTAAAAGGTCGTCGTCTTCCCGGCGCCGTTAGGGCCGAGCAACCCGACGATCTCGCCGGTCCCGACTTCGGCGCTCACTCCGTCGACGACCGTGCGCTCGCCGTATCGCTTGACGAGCCTGCGTAATTGAATCTGCCGTCGTTGCGTCGTGTTCATCTCATCCGCATCTGCGTCAACGTGACGTCGGAGTCGAAGCTGTTGCCGGTGAGCGTCGTCTGCGATCCGCCTTGCGCGCCCGTGATCCGCACGTTCCCTTCTCCGTGCAGCAAACCCGTTTTGCGATCGTACGTGAGGCGATCGCACGTCAGCGTCTGTCCGCTACTGCTCTTGCCATGTACCCCGCCGCTGAGGTTCACCTGCTCGCGGCGATCGTCGACGGTTGCAATGGGTGCCCGCGCGAGCAGCGTTTGACCGTTTCGCGCATAAAACGTAACGCGTGCGTCGTGAAACGTGGCTTGGGTCACGCTCGCCGAGGAGCGACTGTCGTAGGAGGCGGCTAAGAGTTGGTAGAGCTTACGGTTGCCCTCTTGCTCGACGATCCGGACCGGATGGTGCGCGGTTCCGCGCCCGATGATGCGCAGCGGCGGCACCGGGTTGCCGGCCGCCGAGGGCGTGGCCGAGGCTTCGAACGAGGACAACCGGTGCGGGCGCGGATTGCATCCGCCGGTTACGGCCAGCAGGATCAGCGCCGCAGCCGCCGGCGGCCATGGCTTACTCATGCAGGCTCCTCCGCGAGGCCATGCCGCGCGAAGACCAGCGCCAGCGCCATCGACGGCAGCCATAGCCCGAAAATCACGACGCTCACAGTATCGATCGAGCCTTGCACCAGCGTCCCCACGAGTCCCGCCGCCACCGCCAGCGCGAGGGTTTTGTTGGCCGGGGCCGCGTCCCGCAGCCGCCCGAACAGTTCGATGCCGAAACGATACCACGCATAGAGCACGGCCAGCACGCCGATCAGCCCCGTCTCCGCAAAGAAGGTCAGTAGGAAATCGTGAGCGTGGAACGCGGTCGCGTCACCGTCGGGCAAGCGCACGAGCGCGTAGATGCGCGCAAAATCGAACGGCCCCACGCCGGTCAACGGGAAGCGGCGCACGATCTCGAGGCCCGCTTGCCAGATCGAGAGGCGGGTGTAATTTTCCGAAGGGTTGTGATGCGCGTTGAAGACCAGCAGCACGGCCGCGAAACCCGCGAAGAGGATCGCCGCAGCGTACCGGCGTCGAGCTTTTCGGCGCGCAAGAACGTAGAATGCGATGCCCGCGGCCAAGCCGACCCAACCCGCTCGCGAGAACGAAAGCAGCAGTGCCGCACCCCCGAGCGCGACGCCCGCACCAGCGAGCGCGCGCACCGCGCCCACGTGCGAACAGGCGGCGATCGCGCCGGCGATCGGCAAGAAGACGATCAGGTAGCCGGCCAGTTCGCCCGGCAAGATGAAGGTGCCGATCGCGCGGCCGTGCCCGATCGTGTACTGCGCGGCCGGCACACGGGCGAGCACCATGACGATCGCAGCTAGCGACGCCAGCGCTCCCGAACTCAAGTAGCTCCAGACGATAGCCCGGCTGACTCCGGGATCGCGGTAGTAGCGCAGCAGGGTCAAATGCCAGATCACGGCCAGCCCGAAGATAGCGACGAATAGCAGGCCGCCGGCCGGATCGAAACCCAGCATTGCGGCCAGCATCGCCGCGCCCAGCCATAGCAGCAACGGCACGAGCGTCGCCGGCTTCTCGCGCGGAGGCTGGAGCAGCAGCAGCAATGCGTAGACCGCGATCGCACCGACGATGGCGAGCAGGGTCAGTGCCGCGGCGCGCGGCAGCAGCGAAACGCCGGGGATCGTCACGGCCGTAAGCGTGATGAACGGCGGGAAGAGCGGTATCACGAAATACGTAAACGCAAACGCCGCCGGTAGCCAGCGCCGCATCAACCGGCGGCCCCGCACAATTCTACGATCCGCTGGGCGATCGCGCGCGCCCCGCCCGCGGGACCCATACGCGCGCGTCCGATCTCTCCCATGCGCGCGCGCCGCTGCGGATCTTCGAGCAGCGCGCGCACCTCCCCGGCGGCACGTTCCGGATCGCCGCTCCCGACGACGACGGCTTCGCCGAGCAGGCCGGTTTGGCGCATGCGATACCACGAGGTCTTCCGGTCGTGCGTCCGTTCGAACGCTATCACCGGGACGCCGCCCGCGGCGGCAGCTTCGTTGGCGGTTCCGGCTTGGCCGAGAACCATGACCGCACGCGCGATCATCGCGCCGACGGGCACGCGCATCGCACGAATCAACTCGCGTTCTCCGTCACGCAATGACAGCGGCACCGCCGCATCGCCGGTCTCCACGACGTGCCAGCCGTCCGCAACGAGCAGCGGAACGAAGCGCGCTTCGTCGATCGACGGCGCGATCGACATGATGCCGCCGAGCCCCGGATACGAGCGCGCCGTCTCGCGCAGGACGCGGCAGAGGAACGCGCCGTTCTCGTACGCCGATTGGCGGCTGCCTGGAAAGAGAGCGAGCAACGGCGCGAATAGGCCAGCCGCGGCATCGACGCGCTCGTCGTGCGTTTGGCGCGCGTAAAGATCGACGATTGCGTTGCCGGGCGCCTCCGCAGCGACGCCGCGTTCGCGCAGCCGCCGTGCGGTCGCCACATCGCGTACGAAGATTGCAGCCGCACGCCTCAGCACCCGTTCCTCGCCACGCCCGTACGGCGCCACGTAAACGCTCTTCGCCGTTCCGACGTAGACCGTCGCTGCACGCGCCTGCAGCGTCATCAGTAACGCATACGTGTCTCCGATTGCTGCGGCCGCGCCATACCGCCCGCGGGCGCTTCGCAGGAAGCGCCGCTGCGCCAGCGTGAGACCGACCAGCCCCGCAGCGGCGTCGCGCAGAATATTGCGCAGGTTGCCCATCGCGATGAGACCACCGCTGGGCATCCGGCGCCGCGGCCCGACCTCCTGCATCGAACGATCGTGCGCGAAGTCGCCAACGAGCGCGAGATGATCGCAATCCACCGCGGCGAGCTCGCGCACCTCCCCGGCGATGCACGCGGCGATCGCCTCCTCTCCGTGCCCGTTGCTCACGAACAGCACGCGCTTCACGTTCCTCGCCTCTCGGCACCGCCGGCTTCCAGCAAGGGAACCAGCGCAAAATCGTCGATGGCGAAACGGCCGCGGCCCGCATCGTAGCGCAGCTCGGTGCGCGAGACGTAGCGCCCGTATGCCCCCGCATGGACGATCGGCACCTCGCCGGCGTACTCAGGATCGCGCAGCGTATCGTGGCTATGGCCGCCCAGGAGCAGATCGATGCGCGGCACGCGGGCGGCAAGCTCGCGGTCTCGCGAAAGCCCGAGATGCGAGAGCGCGATGACGAGATCGCCGTCCTCAACGGTCCGCACGTACTCCGCCGCGACGTCGAGCGGATCGAGAAACCGCCAGCCGAACGCGCGTTCCCATGGGCTGCCCGATGCGTACTGAACGACCAGCAGCCCGAGCAAATGCACGCGCACCGAGTTCGCCTCGCCCGCGGCGCCATGCTCGAGAACGAGCGCGCGTGCGAAGGGCAGCGGACGCTTCTTGACGTCGACGAGGTTCGTGCAGACGAGCGGATGGCTCATCGTGGCCGCCCGTGCCCGCAGACACGCGAAGAGATAATGGAACTCGCGGTTGCCGATCGCTTGCGCGTCGTACCCTGCGCGATCGATTTCGGCTACGATCGGCTCGTCGCGATAGTAGACCGTTTGGCTGCCGCGCAAGGAATCGCCGCAGTCTACGAGGAGGCCGGGGCGTTCCGCCCGTAGCGTTCGCAGGCGCGGTGCGATGCCGCGATGGTCGTGTAGATCCGAAGTGTGGTATATGCGAATCACGCGCGACCGCTCTTCGCCAGAGCGACTGCGAATGCCGCGCAGCGCGCCAGCGCGTCGGGCGGGCCCAGCGCCGTTCGCAGCTCCACGAGCCCGGCGTATTGCCCGAACGGGTCGCGCAACAGTCCGTCCATCACGCGTTCTAAGTTCTCCGCCGTGGCGCGCTCCTGCAAAAACTCCGGCACCACCTCGCGTCCGAGCACCAGGTTGGGCAGCGCGATATGCGTCCCAGGGTAGACGCGGCGCGCATGGCCGGCCAGCAGGGACGAGATAACGTAGAGCACGGCGGCCGGCACCCCGCTGAGCGCGGTCTCCAGAACCGCCGTACCTGAAGCAACCCAGGCCGCGTCCGCGTCGCGCAGCGCCGCGATGGCTCCGCGCACGAGTTCGATGTCGGCGGACCCGAAACGCGCGAGCGAAGCACGCAGAGAACGCTCGCTGCGATCGTCGGCGGCGCCGACGACTCCGCGCAGCGCCGGGCGCCGGGCTTTCAGGCGAGCGTACGCCTCGAGCAGGACCGGCACGTGATAGCGAAGTTCCCCCGAACGGCTCCCCGGGAGTAGCGCTACGGTGCCGCCGTCGGCGGCCGGTGCCGCCCGCGGCGGTCGCATCTCGTAGCGCCCGGCAAGCGGGTGCCCGAAGTACTGGACCGGCAGCCCGAGCGACCGGTAAAAATCTCGCTGGTGCGCGAAGGCGGTTATCGCCGTGGCAACGCCGGCAACTTCGCGGGCGCGCTTCGGGTCGTCCAGCCACGTCGCAGGCGGGTAGAGGTCCAGGATCGGCTTGGCGTACCCGAGGCGGCGCAGCCGCTTGGCCAATCGCAGGTTGAACGCTCCGAAATCGACCAGCACGACCGCATCGGGCTGCGTGCGCCGGACGTGCGCTGCCGTCCGGTACATCGTAGCGAGGAGCGCCGGAATGCGCGGGATCGCGGCCAGCGGTCCCATACTTGCCCAGCCCGCATTATCGCGCCACAGATCGACGCCCGCTTCCCGCATGCGGTTCGACCCGATACCTTCGAACGCCGCGTCGCCGTCGATCGCCGCGATCGCCCGTGCGAGAAGCGTTGCGGCGAGCTCGCCCGACGCCTCGCCGGTCGAGAGAAAATAGCGCATCGGCGGCTACTTCAGTAAAACGCCTAGTTGCGACTCCGCCTCCAGAAACGCAACGATCTCGCGCCCCGAATCCGTTTGGACCTCGGCCTTCATCGCTTCGATGGCTTGGGACAAGTTTAGGTTCGATCGATACAAGAGTTTGTAGAATCTCTTGATCTCGGCACGGTCTCCGGCGGAGAAGCCGGCGCGGCGCAGGCCCACGCTATTGACTCCGCGCGTCTGCGCCGGATTGCCGTCGCACAGGAAAAACGGCGGCAGGTCGCGCGTCAGCTTGCTGTCGCCGCCGACGAACGCATGCCGGCCGATTCGCGTGAACTGATGCAACCCCGCCATGCCGCCGACGGTCGCGTTGTCGCCTATGACGCAATGCCCGGCGAGCTGTGCGAGATTGCTCATCGTGACGCCGTTCCCGACCAAACAGTTATGCGCGATATGCACGTAGGCGAGCAGCAAACAGTCGTCGCCTACGGCGGTGACTTGATTTTCGCCGGTCGCACGCTGGATGCTCACGTACTCGCGCACGGTGGTGCGGTTTCCGATCCTGGTGCAGGCGCGCTCGCCCTCGTATTTGCGATCCTGCGAGGCGGCACCGATAGAGGCGAACGGATAGATCTCGCAGCCCTCGCCGATCTCGGTCCATCCGTTGACGACGACGTGCGCCTGCAGGACCGTTCCCGTACCCACGCTCACGTGTTCACCTACGATGCAGTACGGGCCGATCTCGACGCCGCGGTCGATCCTGGCGTTTGGATGAACGATGGCGGTCGGATGGATCATCAGGCGTGCAAGACGGTGCTGTCCGCGCCGAACATACGCGGGTCGGAGGCGATCGAGAACATCAGGTCGGCCGAGCATACGAGCTGACCGTCGACTCGCGCCTCGGCGTTCACCCAGCCGATGTTGCGTTTGTGTTTGACCAGCGTCACTTCCATCATGAGTTTGTCGCCGGGCACGACGGGGCGGCGAAACTTCGCTCGTTCGATCCCGGCCAGATACGGCGTCTTCCGCGAGAATTCGCCCGGTTCTAGCACTACGCAGCCGCCCAACTGCGCGAGCGCCTCGATCATGTAGACGCCGGGCAAGAGCGGATTCCCGGGGAAATGTCCCGTGAAGACGGGCTCGTTGTTCGTAACGTTCTTGTATCCGAGCGCCCGCACGCCGGGCTCGAGCTCGACGATGCGGTCCACCAGCAGAATCGGATAGCGGTGGGGTAGGATCTCCATGATCTGCCGGATGTCGAGCTGAGGCATCAGCGTACCTTCGTGGAGAGCAGCGCGCTCCCGATCCGTTTGCGCAGTTCGCGGGTAGCGATGCAGTGCAATTTGTGTCCGCTTTTGATCGCGATAACCTCGAACCGCGGAAAGGCACCGAGTAGCGCAAAGTCGCCGAGAAGATCGAGCACCTTATGCCGCACGATTTCGTTGGGCCAGCGCAGCGGCTGCATCGGCCCGCCGGCGTCATAGACAACGGCGTTCTCCATGGTTCCGCCGCGCGCCAAGCCGCGCCGGCGGAGCGCCTCCACTTCGTGGAGGTAACCAAAGGTGCGCGCCGCGGCGACTTCCCGATGAAAGATCTCGGGGGTAATCTCGGAGTCGAAATATTGCGTGCCTACCGGCGGCGCGAAATCGGCGACGAACTTTACGCGGAACTTCGAAGCGGGCAGGATGACGATCGCGCGGTCGCCGTCGCGAACGAACGTGGGCTCGGCGATGGTGAAGCGCTCGCGCGGCTCGCGCTGCGGGGTGATGCCGGTCTGCGCGATGGCGTCGGCAAACGTCTTGGCGCTGCCGTCGGCGACCGGGATCTCCGGCCCGGATACGTCGAGATACGCGTTCGAAACGCCCATGCCGAAGAGGGCCGCCAGCAGGTGTTCGACCGTCGATACCGTCGCGCCGTCGTAGCCGAGAACGGTTGCGCGTGCCGTTTCGACAACGTACTCAGCGGTGGCCGGGAAACGGGCGCCTCCGTCCAACCGGAAGAGCAAGCCCGTATCGGGAGGCGCCGGCCGAATTTCGACGCGGCACGGCACCCCGGTGTGGAGCCCAACGCCCTCGATGACGATGGCGTCGCGAAGCGTCGACTGGTAGCGTGTCACGCGCCGGAGACCGCGCGGGCCCTAGCCACCTGACTAGGAGGCTGTCGGGGTTGGACCGTGTTCGGATTTTGCGCGGAATTTTGTTCGGAGACGAGGCGCGAAGAAGCACGCTCCTGCATCTCCTGTGCCCGCGTGCATTGCGGCCATCCTTGGCCGGAAGGAGCGAGGCCGTAGCTTCGTGACTGATGAGCAACGTAGTATTCGGGCAAGAGGCGGCCCAAAGACGGAAACGTGCCCAACCCCGACAGCCTCCTAGCCGGGCTTTTTCTTGTCGGCTTCGAGAGCATCCACACGGGCCACCAGCTTAGGCAGGTTTCTGACCATGACCTCTCGCCGCAGCGTCTCGCGCTGCGGGCGCGCGGGGTGGCCGCCGACAAACGCGTCGTCGGGTACGTCGCCCCAGACGGCGCTCTGGCCGGCGATTTTCGCACGCGATCCGATGGTGATATGCCCTTTGAAGCCGGCTTGGCCGCCGACCTGTACGAAGTCGCCGACGATAGTGCTCCCGGCGAGGCCGACCAGCGCAGCAAAGGCGCTGTGCGAGCCGATCCGGCAGTTGTGGCCGATCTGGCAGAGATTGTCGATCTTCGTTCCTCGCCCGATGCGCGTGCTGCCGGTCTGCGCGCGGTCCACGCAACTGTTCGCGCCGATCTCCACGTCGTCTTCCAGCACGACGTTGCCGACCTGTGGAATCCGCTCGAAGTGTCCGTCGAGAAAGACGTACCCGAACCCGTCGCTGCCGATCACGGCGCCCGGGTGAAGGATCACGCGGTCGCCCGCCGTGCAGCCGTCGAGCAGCATGGCGCGCGGGTACAACAGCGCCGCTTCGCCGAGGCTCGCCGCGGCGCCGACGTGCGCGCCGGCCTCCAGAACGGTGCGCGCTCCCACACGAGCGCCGGGCCCGACGTAGACGTTCGCGCCGATATACACTTCGTCGCCGATAACGGCGCTGGGATCCACAACGGCACTAGGGTGACGAAAGGATCCGCTCGAGCGCGGCCGGTCGAACGCCCGCAGAAGCCGGGCGAGCGCGGCGCGGGCGGAGCGAACGGCTAGCAGCGGTTTCTCCCGCGACTCGCCGGTAACCAGCGCTTCGTCGACGAGCACTGCGGCCGCTCTCGACGCCAGCGCCGCGCCCAGGTAGGCCTCGCTGGTCGCAAAGGTCAGCGTATCGGCGTCCGCTTCGTCCACGGAGCCGATGCGCGAGATCGGCGTAGCGCCGTCGCCGATGACGCGTCCGTCGACGAGAGCCGCGAGCTCCTGCAGCGTCCCTAGGAGGCTGTCGGAGTTAAGCACGTTTCCGCCTTTGGGCCGCCTTTTGCCCGAATACTTCGTTGCTCATCAGTCACGAAGCTACGGCTTCGCTCCTTCCGGCCAAGGACGGCCGCAATGCACGCGGGCACAGGAGGTGCAGGAGCGTGCTTCTTCGCGCCTCGTCTCCGAACAAAACTCGGCGCCAAATCCGAAAACGGCTCAACTCCGACAGCCTCCTAGCATCGGGTTACGGCGACGGCGTCGCCTTTTCGGTAATTCCGAGGATTTTTTCAACCTGCGGCGTTATATCGGTCCCGCCGTACCCGACGAACTCGCGCGTGACGACGAGTTTCATGTTTTTTTCGCGGGCTACTTGCGTGGCCGCATCGCGCACTTCCTTGACGAGTTCGTTCTGTATTCCCGCATAACGCTTCTCTAACTGCATTGCCTGCTGGCGCTTCTGCGAGACCGATGCCTTGCTCGAGGAGATGGCCTGCTCGTCGGCAACCAACTGGTTTTGATAGTTGATGTACTTGGGCCAGTTGGATGTCAGGCGTTGAACGTCGACGAGTCCGATGGGGCTGCGCGAGCCGCCGGAGCATCCGGCGAGCGCGGCCGCTGCCGCGGCCGCAAGAAGTATCATTCGTAATTTCACTGGTGTACGCTCTCTATATCCTTTTTGACGGCGCCGGTTAGATCGACGCCGCCCGGCGCCGCCTCGACGTTGACGAAGACGACTTTCAGACCGCGCGCAGCGGCGACTCGCGCGGCGTCACGCCGGACCTGCGCGACGATCTGCGCGTAGAGTTTTGCCCGCTGCTGGTTCAGTTGATAGATTTGCGCGGCCGCTGCGCCGCTGATGCCGCCGGTGACGCCGTGCAGCGCCGCGTAGCGCGCGTCGAGATCCGCCTTGGTGGTTTCGTAATCCGTGATCGTTTTTTGCGCGTCGGCCTGAAACTTCGTTTTGAACATCTGGTCGATCTGCGCGATCTTCGCGCGCATCGCTGCCGGAAGATCTGACGGCAAAGGCTGCGGCGCCAGCCCTTGAATCCGCGAGGCTATCTTCGCGCCGACTTCGCTGCGGCGGGCGGCGATCTTGGCTCGAGTCTGCGCATGGATCGCGGAAGCCTGCCGGGCGATGGCGGCCTGCGTTTCCCCCTGCAATCGCTGCCGGTACGCCGCCAGCACTCGCCGGTCGCTGACGCGCTGTGCATCCAGAACGGCGGATTCCTTGCGGTCGAGCGCAGCCAGCTCCGACTGGTATTTCTTTCGCGTGGCACTGTCGAGCACGAGATTCGAGAGTTTCGTCCGTAAATCCAGCCGCTCGGCGGCGTCGCGTTGCGAGAGCTCGAGAGAGAGCTGCGATTCTTTTTCCTGCAGCTGCTGTGCGCGCAATCGATACTTACGGTCCGCCTCTACGGAAAGCTGATGCCCTATCGCCGTTACCGCCGCTTGATCCTGGGCGATGACGCTCTGCTGGTAGGCCTCGAAGTCTCGATTGGCTTGCGCGGTTACCTCGCCCGCCTGCTGCGCGGTAACCGTCTGCATGGAGCGCGCCGATTGCGCGCCGGCGCCGGCTTCGCCCGCCGCGACCAGCGCGGCGTGAATCGCGGCCTGCTCGCGGCTGGAATACGTCTGCTCCTTGCTCTGCAGTATCGCCGTCGCCCGGTCTTGTGCGGCCTTCAGTTCGCGGTCCAGCTGCTTGCTTTGCGCCGCGATCTCCGCGCCGGTCTTGGGAAGGGACGGCGCGATGGGTTGTAGCCGCAGAGCTGCGATGTCGTCGTTGATTTGTGAGAGTTGCGAATAGAGCGGGTGCGCCTTTACGACCTCTGCCAGCCGCACGTACCCGATGCCGCGCACGTTCGGCGCGTTGACATCGAGCGGCCGGCTGCAGCCTGAGAGGAACACCAACGCAAGCGCCAGCGCCGCTGCCGGCAGGTTACTTGAGCGCATTTTGGACATCCGCGGTGATGTCCGTGCCCCCGTAGATGACGTCGGACCGGTCGATGACGAGTATCAGGTTCTTCTTCTTCGCGATATCCGCCATGGCGCGTTTTGTCTCGTCGACCAGCGGCTGCAGCACCTTTTTCTGCTCGCCGTTGATGGTGCTCTGATAGGTCTTGACGATCTGCTCGCGCTCGGCCGGCGTCTTCGCCTTAGCCAGCTGCGTTTCGGTTTGCTGCTTCTGGTCGTTCGCAAACTTGAGAAATACGTCGTTGGCCTGTTTGATCTTCGCGACCTGATCGATCTGCAGCTGATCGACGAAACCGATCTCGGATGGCGGCGGCGTGTTGACTGGCGGCACGACGGGGCCCGGGCTCTGGATCAGGCTGATGACGCTCGCGGTGATGTTCTGGCCGCCGTAGATCACGATGCGCTTGTCAACGACGACCGAAAGGCCTTTGTTCGAGCTGACCTGCGCGATCGCCGTTTGAGCGCGCGCAAAGAGCGGTCCGAGCACCCGGCGCTGTTCGTCGAGAAAGCGCTTTTGGAACTGCTGTGCGATGCGCGCTCGGTCGGCGTCCGACTTGGCGCTCTTCGACGCCGCCGCGAACTGCTGATCGAGCTGCGCTTTGTATTGCGCGATCTCGGCGTTGGCCTTCTGGAACTGTGGGAGCGAGCCGACCGCGGCTTGATCGATGTAGCCTACGTCGGTGAGGTCCGTAGCCAGCGCTGCGGGGGCAAAGGCGAACGCGAGAGCCGCGGCCGCTCCCAGCACTGCAAACTTATTGCGAATATTCATAGCTCCTCAGAAACTCTGGCCGATGCCGAAACTCGTGTGCATGCCGTTGGCCCCGCGAGCGAAGTCGATGCGTATCGTGTGCAGACCGAGCTGCGGAACGTCGAAACGCAAGCCGATGCCATAATCGCCACGGTACGCCCAGTTACCGGGGTAGGCGGTGATCCGGTTCGTGTAGGGATCGAGCAGCGGTTGGGCGCCGCGCACGCGGAACCCACCTTCGTCGACGAACAACGCGATCGCGAACTTCCCGTCGGGCGTCACCGGCTGCCGCAACTCGATCTGCCCGAGCGTCGTGTCCGTACCGTAGTAGATGTTCGCGTAGCCGCGCAGTTGCTGGTCGTCGAAGGTATAGAGCATGCTCGGCGGAATAGCGCCGCTGCTGGTCCGGACCTGGGCGTGGAAGCCGAGCGTTGCGTCCTTGAGCACCGGCAGGAATTTCGTCACGTCGAAACTCGTCTGAGTGAAGGAGAAATCCGAGCCCAGCGACGGCGTGCTGACGGTTTCGTACAAAGAAACGTTGCCGCCGCGCCGCGGGTTGAAGATGTCGTCGAGCGTCGCTTGGGGATTGGTTCCGATGCCGACGGTGACGGAGTTCAAGCGGTAGGGTGCGCCCGTATTGATGTTCGCGATCGAGGTCGCGTTGATGCCGAAGCCGCCCGTCGTCCCGATCGTGCTCTGCAGCGGCCCCGGCGTCGGCCCCGGTAAGACGTTGGGTTGCGAGGTCTGGAAGTAGTACGGCGAAGGCACGGTCGTACTGTTCGAAACATTCTGCGCGTTGACGCCCACGCTCACTTGCGTCCAGTCGGTCAAACGGCGCCCGACGGTCAGCGAGATGCCGGCGGACTTCGCGGTGCTGGTCGCCGCTACGCCGTTGATGAGCTGCGAACTGCCGGTCTGCAGAAGCGTGACCGGGATGGTCGCTTGATTCGGCCCGGTGCTCGTTGCGTAGACGGGGTAGTAGTAGGTATAGCCGTTCGTGAAGAGCGTAGCGGCCAGGCTATACTTCTGCGACTGCGTCGTATTCCCGACGTAGGGAATCGAGACCGACGCCTGCGTCAGGTACGTACGGGCGCCGCGCTGGAACTGCAAGCCAACCGAATTGCCCGTGCCGTGAAGGTTGTTGTCGGAGTATCCGAGCGTGCCATAGAGGCCCTGGCCTGCGATGCCGCCGCTATACCCGAAGCCGATATTGGCTTGAGCGGTCCGCTGTTCGGTGACCTGCCAATCCAGCACGACGCCGCCCGGGTCGGTCTTGGGATTCGGAGCCGGTTTGGGGATGAGATTGACCTTGGCGAAGAACCCGGTATTATTTAGGCGCTCCTGGTCGCGCCGAATCGCGCTCTTGGTGATGATCATCCCCGGGCGCAAGCTCAAATAGCGGCGGATCACCTGGTCTTTGGTCTTGGTGTTGCCGGTGATCATCACGCCGGCGACCCGCGCTACGTAAATGTCGTATTTTACCGCAGCCGTACCGGCTTTTAGATCGATGGTAGCCGGATCGATGCCGCCGTCGAAAGCGCCCAGCACGAGGTCGTATTTGCCATACAACTTGTCGAGTGCCGAATAGTCTTTATCCCGCATCGCGCTCGAATACTCGAGGCCCGGTTTGACATTGAGCGCCGGAAGAATGACGCTCGGCGGCAGCACCGGGTCGCCGCCGATCTCGATCGTGGAGATCGTCAATCCTTCGCGGATGTCTATGGTCAGCGCGTCCGTCTTGGGGTTGATGTCGACGTTGGTAACGTGCGTCGGCAGCTGCCCGCCGTACCCGATGCGATCGTAATAGGAATTGATTTTGATGAAATCTTCGTGAAGGGTATTGGTATTGAGCACCTGGCCGACGGACGTATCCATGAGCGCCAGCAGCGTGTCGCTGGGCACGTGGGTATTGCCCGAGAAGACGATCTTGCTGATGACCGGGTTTTCGATGACCCTGTAGGTGATCGCGACGCCGCCTGGACGCGGGCGGATCAGCGGCGGAGCCTGGTTTGCAAAGTATCCCAGAGCGAAGATTCGCTGCAAGTCGCCCTGCACGATCTTTGGATCGTACGTCATGCCGGGCTTGGCCGCAATGACCGCCATGATCTCGCTGGTGGGCACGTGCACGTTTCCAGAGATGTCGACGCTAACGATCTTCGGCGCAGTGGCCGAAGATGCCGGGATGGGGAAGGCCAGCGTCGCAGCGCAGGTGAGTGCGAGGGCGAGGCTTGCACACCGGACAAGCGCGCCGCGAGCACGCCGGAGGCTTGAGGTCATCGAAAATGTTCTTTCATTTGAGAGTACGCTAGCCGGCATTTCTTAAAACCGGCAGTGTAACGCGCCCGGAGCGCGCGTCGTTTCGACCCGGTGCGCCTGTTCGCGAACCGAACGGCGGGTCCTTGCAAGGGGGCAAGCCCCCGCGGCGCGCGCTCAAAATAGCCGTTGGAACGT
Organism: bacterium; assembly: GCA_021781595.1. Lineage (GTDB taxonomy): Bacteria > Vulcanimicrobiota > Vulcanimicrobiia > Vulcanimicrobiales > Vulcanimicrobiaceae > JAJYFL01. The sequence goes on from JAJXWN010000001.1 coordinate 21,423, forward strand.
GAAGGTAAAGCCGCTCTGCCCACCCAGGGCCTGACCGGCAGTCACTCGAGGGTTGGTCGAGATGGTGCCCAACGGGGAGAGGAACGACGACTCGGCGCTGGGCTGGAAGAACATGCTGAACTGGACCGCTGTGAACGCATTTGGCTGGTACTGGAGACCGAAGGTCTGCCGCAGCGGCACGCCGATCGTCGTCGCGTAGACCGCGTAGAAGTTCCGCGCCAAGAGCCGCCGGAAATTGATGCCGAAGTCCCCGTTATAATCGAAGGTGAGGTTCACGTCCGAAAGCCCCAGGCCGGACCCCAGCGCCGATTCGATGGGCGCCAGAAGTCCGGTCGCGAACTGCGCGTTGAGGAGGTTAAAGGCTTCCTGGCCGACCGTGAGCGTCCCGTTTTCGCGTTGCACGAAGACCCGTGGAAGCGGGGCCCCGGTCCCCGCCGGCGGGGCCCCCGCGATCTCTCCCGTAGGCGCGAGCTGGCCGCCAGTGGTGAACGCAATACTGCCGACAAAGCCGCCGAGCGGGAGCAGCAGCGCAACGATCTGGTCGCGCGTATACCCGCCCGGGTTGGAGGAGAAGGTTACGTGCGGGTTGGTCAGCGCGCCGGAGACGTCGATCGTGATGTCCGTCGAGCCCGTCGGATTGCGCGCGGTGCTAGGGTCGGGGTTGAGGACGTGCGTAACGCCTACCGCCTGGATATTCGGGACGACGCCGTCCTGCGGTTTGAAGACGACGCTGCCCGACTGTACGCGAAAGGCGTGGTCCACATAGGTGAGCGTTCCGCCCGTCGATTCGAAACGCCCGTCGAGCGTCGGATCGGCTAGCGTGCCGCCAAGCATCACCGTCCCCTCCCCCGAGATGTCGAGTCCGGCGGCGAACCCTCCGCTGCGAACCCGCACGTTCCGGCCCGCCGTAACGCCCAGGTCGAACGCCAAGTTCGGAAGAGGGCGCTCCGGCCCGCCGCTACGAGAATTCGAACCGCCGCCCAAGAACGCCGAGAACGGGATGATCGCATCCCGCACCGTGGCGTTCCCCGAAAGCACCGCGGTCTTCGCCGGTCTCTTCACCAGCCGCAGCGTCGAGTCTACCGTCCCTTGCCCGTAGGCCGGCAGGTTGAACTGCGCGCCGCTCATCCGAATCTCGGCGTCGTAGGCGATCGCGCCGTTGCTGGCTCCGCCCTTCAAGCTCAGCGCGCCCGTTGCGTCGAGGGTGCCACGCCCCGGTTGCGCGTGAAGGCGAACGAGAGTCACGCGGTCGCCGGAGAAGGTCAGGTCTCCGACCGTTGCCACTATCGGGATCGTCTCCAGCGCGCTGGAATATCTTGCGGCTGCCAGGTGGAGCGCGCCGTAAACTTTCGGGTTTGCGACCGTTCCGTTCAGACCGACGTGCCCGTCGATCGTCCCTCCCAGGGCCGTCGCATTCCCGAAGAGCGGATCGAAGGCGCTGACATCCAGCGCCTTCGCCGCGATATCCACGGAGAGCGGCGCCCCGGCCGGACCGATCGAAAACGGTCGCATCTGCAGCGGAAACTCGCCGGCAAACGACGAGCTCCCGTGCAAGAACGAGAGTTCCGCGTTGCGGATCACAACGTCGCGCCCGCGCAGCGTAACTGAAGCGAGCACCGAGGGGATCGCCACGCCATATGCGTTTGCGCCGGTTCCGTATACGGCGGCGACGAACTTCGGTGCGGCAAGCGTGCCGCCGATCGTGACGGTCGACTCAAAATGGCCGCTCACGCCAATGGTCCTTTTCGTGAGTTCGGCGACGAGACTGCGCACGTCGTCGCTCTGCACGTGAACGGTAAAGGCCAGCGGATCGGAGGACGACAGGCCCACGCTACCGCTTCCGGTCGCGGCGAGCGCGGGAAGGTCCAACGTCAGGTTCGTCACATCGATGCGCGAGCCGGCGGCGCGCGCCGCGATCTCGGCGTGCGAAATCGGCACCGGCCCGATCGTGCCGTCACGCAGCGTTGCATCTCCGCCGATTCCAATGTGCGGATAGCGCCCCAAGATGCGCGCGTTGCCGTCGACCCGCCCCGTAAGCGGGATAGTCGGAAAGCCGAAGGCGGGCAGCCACGTGGAGAGATCGAGATCGCTCAGGCTCGTGCTCACGTCGTAGCGCGAGTGCTCGATCGTCCCGCGCAAGGAGCGTGAGGGCGCGAGCTGGACCGAGCCGGTCGCATTCAGGCGGCCCTGCGGACCGCCTACTGCGAGGCTTCCGGTAACCTCGGTGCGCCGGCTCGACCAGAGGGCGCTGGTGTCGCCGATTGGGAGGCTTCGGTACCGGAAGCCGCGCACGTCTACCTTCCCGCTGGTCACGAAACGGCGATGGGTGCGCAGTATCGAGAAGACCGCGGAGCCGCGGCCCGAAAGCGTGTCACCGGTATCGAAAAAATCGTTGAAGTCGGAGAGCCGGGCGCTCGGAGCCTGGACCGCCAGGGCGGCGACGTGGCGGCGGAGCATGGCGTAGAAGCCGGTGGCGGTCGAACCGACGAGCACGTGCCCCGCGCGTGCCGTAACCCCGCTTGGGTCCGCGGAGATGCGGGCTCTTGCGTCGACGAAGCCCATGCCGTTCACATCTCCGACGGGTAGGGCGAGCGCTCCAGTCAGCGATGGCTGCCTTCCACGGCCGCGGAGATCGAACGTTCCGCTGAAGCTGCCCTCGGTTTCGTAGGTGGGAAGCCGCAACGCGGCGGCGATCGCGCGGACGTCACCCATTGGGACCGTGGCCTGCAGCGCGTAGACCGGCGCGCCGGAGGAGAGGGCGCCGACGGTTCCGCTGCCGCGCGCGTACGTGGTTCCCAGGGACCCTACGGCGTCACGCAGATGCAGTGCATCGCCCGCCACGGCAATCCGGGCACTGCCGCTCACGGGATAGCCCGCAGCCTGGCCGCCGCGCACGACCACGGTGCCCCGGAAGTCCGGCAGACGCGTTCCGGCGGAGACGATTCCGCTCGCGCTCACCCGGCCGCGCTGCAACGGGATGCCGAGACCTCGCAGCCCGGACCCGTCGATCTGCCGCGAGACCAGCCCGATGCCGCCTGCACCGGGACCATAGCTTCCGGCCGCGTCGACCTCGCCGCCGGCGACGCGGGCGCGACCGGCGTAGAGACGCAGTGCGTTACCGCGGATGCCGAGCGTACCGGAGACCGATGCGACCGGCACGCCGCGAACGGTCGCGCCGCGCAGCTGCGCGCCGCGCGCCTGCACGACGACCCCGGCCGGGGAGATCGCGATAGCCACGGGGCCGCTTATCGAACCGCGCGCGCCGATGTCACCGGTGAATGGACGCAGCCGTTCGAGGCGCCCGGCGTAGTTGCCGCGCGCGATCAGTTCCGTCGACGAGAAGGATCCTTGCCCGTCGAAGGTGCCCCACGGGCCGTCCGCATGCACCAGACTCATGCCGACGTCGTTCGCATTGCCGGCAAACTTCGCGGCGAGATTGTTAAACGGGACACCCGCAATCGTCGCGCCGCCGGCGATGAACCGGCCCGCGAGCACCAGATCGGTGCCCGGTCCGATGCCGGCGACCTCGGCGTCGATAACCTGGCCGCGTGCCATCGGGAACGCGGGGATCGCGACGCCCGGAAACGCGATCGGCTGTGGTTGATCGACGGTGAGGTTCAGCGCCGAGCCCCAAAAGGCGCTCGTGCGGTGCGGCCGATCGATGCGGTAGGCGCCCACGAACGAGCCGCCGGCGGGCACCTGCAACACGACCGGGCCGATCGTGCCGGCGCCGTTGCGCGTGATATCGAAGAAGCCGCGCAGGGTGCCGGGACGCGCGCTCGACGCGACGAAACCGCGCGCGTCGAACGCGGCATCCGTGCCGCGCAGCACCGCCTCGCCGCCGACCGGCTGTCCGGGGAGGACGGCCCCCAAGTACGGAACGCGCGACGACGAGCCGGCGATATGAACGGCGAGCTCGCTCGTAACGCGGCGGCCGAGTGCGAGGTTGCCCCGCACGGCAATTCCGATACCGTCGTAGCGCGCATGCGCGCCCAAGATCGAGACGCTGCCGCCGTAGAGCGCGGCCGTGCCCTGCACGCCGTCGAAGGGGAGCGCGCCGAAGCGCAGATGCGGCGAAGCGAGGCGTACGATCAGCAGCGGTCTGTCGAGCGGGCCTTCGATCAGTGCGGCGACACGCGCGCGGCCGTGCAACGGCTGATCCGCAGCAAACGCAAGCGTTCGGCGCAGGCGCGAGAGGCGCCCGGTTCCGACGAAGCCGAAACGGAATTGCGGATTCTTGAAGTTGAATATCCCGCCCGAGATCCTCACGGGCATGCCACCGACGGTCGCTTCGAGCAACCGGGCCGTGAAGCCGCCATCGAAGATTCGGGCATGGCCGCGTATCCCCGTGATCGGTTCGGAGAGTCCCCGTACGTAGAGCCTTACGCCGGAGAACTCCGCGCTCGCGCCGAGATGATACTGCAGCACCTTCCCCGGTTCATCCGAAAGAGCGTAAATCTCCGCGACGACGTTCGTCGCCGTGCCGGCAAGAATTTTTGCCGCCGTCGAGTCGATAGCGTAGTTGGCTATCGTCGCGACCGGAATCGCGCTCGCCGTGATGCGGTTCATCGCGTAACCCTTCGCCGCGTCGATGGTCCCTACGGCTCGAAACGCGGCGCCGCGCGCTCCGGCGAAGGCCCCGGTCACAACGTAGTGCGTGCGGGCGGCTGTATCGACCGAGATCTTCGCGTCGATGCGATGCACGCGCTGGCGGCGCGTCTCTTTGTAGTAGCGGTGCTGGTCGACCAGCGTCGCCGCGCCGTCGCGGATGCGGACGTAGAACCGCAAGGGAACGGCCGGGACCGGCGGCCCTCCCGCCGCCGGCGCAGCGATCGACGGCGGCCGGATGTTGGTCGTGCCGTCGCGATGATGGACCACCGTCAGCTGCGGGCGATCGACGGTGACGCCGACCAGTCCGAAGCGGCGCGTACTGCCCGGCAAGAGATCGCGAAGGTGGTAGTAGATGTCGATGCGCCGCGCGGTGAGAACCGGTTCCCCGTCTCGCGAGACGCGAGCGTCGATGAAAGCGCCGTGGTCGCGTTCCAGGCGCATCTCGCCTATCTGGACTCGGTAACCGGTGGCCAGACCAATCGCCGACGCTACCGCGAAACGGGCCAAGGCGTGATGCCAGATGACCACGGCGGCGGCGAGTACGGCAAGGACGGCTAAGCCGGCTCCGATCTTCCTGCGCAAACACTCCTCCGACGTTTGCTTCTACCCAAGCAGGCCCGGCGATATCGCACTGGCACCACCGGCCTACAGGTCGAGGTTCTTGACGCTGCGGGCATACTCGAAGATGTACTGCTTGCGGGATTCGACCTTATCGCCCATGAGGTCGGTGAATATCTGCTCCGCCTCCACCGCATCTTCCACCGTGATCCTTTTTAGGCGGCGGTTCCCCACCTCCATCGTGGTTACGGCGAGTTGCTCGGCGTCCATCTCGCCTAAACCTTTGTACTGCTGGATGGCGAAATCTTTCCCGTCCTCGCCGACGACCGATTTGAGCTCGATCTCGCTGTATGCGTACCACTGTTTCTTGCCTTTACGAATGCCGTAGAGCGGCGGCTGCGCGATGTAGACGTAGCCGTTCTCGACCAACGGCTTCATCTGCCGGTAGAAGAACGTCAGCAGCAACGTGCGGATGTGCGATCCGTCGACATCCGCGTCCGTCATCACGATGATCTTGTGGTAGCGCAGTTTGCTCTCGTCGAACTCGTCGCCGAAACCGGTTCCAAGCGCCGTGATCATCGTGCGGATCTCTTCGTTCGCGAGGACTTTGTCCAAACGCGCCTTCTCGACGTTGATGATCTTCCCGCGCAACGGGAGAATCGCTTGCGTGTTCGGATCGCGGCCGCCCTTGGCGGTGCCGCCGGCCGAGTCTCCCTCTACCAGAAAGATCTCGCTCTCTTTTGGATCCGTGCTTTTGCAATCGACCAGCTTGCCGGGCAAGCCGGATCCATCGAGGGCATTTTTTCTGCGCGAAAGATCGCGGGCTTTCTTGGCGGCTTCCCGTGCGCGTTGCGCCTGCATGCACTTGTCCACGATGGCGCGCGCGAATTTTGGGTTTTCCTCGAAGAAGAAATCGAGGCGTTCGTTGAGCAAACCGTAGACGATGTTGCGGACCTTGGCGTTGCCGAGCTTGGTCTTGGTCTGGCCCTCGAACTGCGGGTCGACGAGTTTCACCGAGACGACTGCCGTCAGCCCTTCCATGCAATCGTCGGTCGAAAGGTTGCTCTCCGATTCTTTGAGCATGCCGCGCTTGCGCGCGTAGGCGTTGACCGCATTGCTGATCGCAGTGCGGAAGCCCGTTAGGTGCATCCCGCCCTCGGTCGTGTTGATGTTGTTGGCGTAGGAATAGATCAACTCGTTATAGGTGTCGGTCCATTGCATCGCCACTTCGACGTCGACGCCGTCTCGCTCGTTGTGCGTCGAGACGATCGGGTGCAACGGGTCCTTCTTCTCGTTGAGCCATTCGACGAACGAAATGATGCCGCCGTCGAATTTAAAGGTGCGCTCGCGGAGTTGGTCGCCGCGTTCGTCGCGAAGGACGATGGCGAGTCCCCGATTCAAGAACGCCAACTCGCGGAGCCGCTTGGCCAGCACGTCCCAGTGAAACTCCGTCGTTTCGAACATCTCGGTGTCGGGCTTGAACCATTGGTAGGTCCCTTGCCCTTCCGCTCTGCCGAGCCGTTTGAGCTTCTGTGTGGTGAGGCCGCGCGAGAAGCGAATCTCGTATTGGTACCCGTCACGCTTGACGCGCGTTACCATCTCCTCGGAGAGGGCGTTCACGACCGAGATTCCGACGCCGTGCAAGCCGCCCGCAACCTTATAGCCGCCCTTCCCAAATTTGCCGCCCGCGTGGAGGATCGTCATCACGACCTCTACGGATGGCATCTTTTCCTCGGCGTGCAGATCGACCGGGATGCCGCGTCCATCGTCCTCGACGGAGCACGCGCCGCCCTTATAGAGTATGACGGAGACGTTCTTGGCATAACCGGCGAGCGCTTCGTCGACCGCGTTGTCGACGGCCTCGTACACGAGCTGATGCAGGCCGCGCTCGGCGGTATTCCCGATATACATGCCCGGCCGCTTGCGAACGGCTTCCAGGCCCTTCAGCACTTCTATCTGCTCGCCGGTATAGTTATTGCTCGACATTCGTTTCAGTAATTCTCGTTTGCATTCAGCATGTCGTGCAGCTCGTCACCGAGCAGATCGCGCACGACGGCGGGAGCGATGCGTTCCGGATCGAGTTCGCTCTTCAGCAGGACGTACGAGCTCGCGACGAGCCGTTCGCGCTGCGTCAGCGCGCGGCGCCCGGAACGGCGCGCGCGGCACAAAACATCCCACCAGCGACCCAGCAACCGCCTGCGGATGGATTGATACTCTTGCGGTGTGAGGCCCTCGACGATCTCCGTGATGCCGGCGTATCCGATCCACGGAACTTCGTAGAGCAGCCGCGCGACGGACTCGACGCGGCCTGTCGTCTCGGCGTTTTCGCACGATACGCAACGCCGTCCGGCAGCCGGTGCGACCCAGGCTCCACACTGAATGCACTCCTTCCACCCGGCGGCCGCTTTGGCCCGCTGCGCTGCGGTCACGCTGCCGCGAAAGCGCTCCAGCGCCGCTTCGAGCGTCGGCGCGGGGTCGAGGCGTTCGGGTCGCGGCCGCGCGGTGAGCTGGCCTCGTGACGCGCGGCTTCGCGTGGACGCGGCGTCCAGGCGGCCGACGCGGAAACGCACGCGTTCGACATCCGGCCGGCCGATCGCCTCGCTGACCGCGGCCACGATGCGCTCGCTCATGAAACCGAGCTGCTGGCTCCACGCGCTTGAGCGCGTAACGACCAGCAGCGCTCCGTGGGCGATCTCAACCGGGCGCGAATGGGCCGCGACGTCGGTGCCGACCACCGCTGCCCAGGCTTCGCGCACCGCGACGAGAGGGTCGGCGGCCACCTCTCGGCCGGGTTTCCACGAGGCGACCGCCGACCGCAACGGGCGCAGCATCAGCAGACCCTCTCGCACGCCGGCGATGCGATCTCGCGCAGGACGGCGGCTTCGATCGTAAAGACGTGCGACTGCGGAAGGTCGTGCGGCAGGTGCGTCGCCGTGACGAACGCCTGCTCGTAGGCTTCGACGCCTTCCAGGAAGGCTCGAGCGCGGCCGGCATCGAGCTCGGAGAGCACGTCGTCGAGCAGCAGCAACGGCGCTTCGCCCGTGCGTTGGTGCATCACCGTATATTCGGCAACCTTTAGGGCGAGCACCGCCGTACGCTGCTGCCCTTGCGAGCCGTAGGCGGCCAGGGAACGGCCGTCCAAGAGCAGCCCCAGGTCGTCGCGGTGGGGACCTGCCAGCGGGATGCGGCGACTACGTTCGGCAGCGGCAGCGGTACGTAGCCGTAGCGCGAATGCCGCGCCAATCGCTTCGCCGGTCGGAACTTCGTAAGGGACGTTGGGCTCGTAGCGCAGTTCGAGAGTCTCGCGCCCGCCGGTCCAGGCGGCGTGCGCGCGCCGGGCCTCGGCGTTGGCGGCGGTGACGAACCGATCGCGCGCAAGCATCAACGCCGTGCCTGCCGAAACGAGCGTTTCGTTGTAGACGTCCATGAGATCCGCATCCGGCCCGTCCGCCGAGCGCAGCAGCGCGGATTTCTGTGCGAGGGCCTTCTGGTAGCGCACCAGATCGCGGTAGTAGAGCGGCTGCTCCTGCGCGAGTGCGCCGTTGAGGACGCGCCGTCGCCCGCTTGGCGCTCCCGCGATCAATTGCAGATCGCCGGGCACGAACGTCACCACGTTCAAGGTGCCGAGAAAGGCCGCGTAGCGCACCGCCCGCCCGTTAGCGCTGTATGCTTTACGTATCCCTCGCGATGTCGCCGTCACGGTGCAGCCTAAGTTCACGCTGCCGGCCCGTATGTGCGCGCCCCCGGAGACGCTCGCGATTTGAAACCCCGAAGCGATGAGATCCGCCTCTCGGTTCGTGCGGAACGATTTGCCGGTGCCGAGCAGCGAGATCGCTTCGAGGAGATTGCTCTTTCCTTGTGCGTTCGCTCCGATAAAAACGTTTAATCCGGGAGCCGGCTGGAAATCGAGCGACGCGTAGTTACGCACGTTGGAGAGCGCTAGCCACGAAAGCCTCATTGCGGCGCTACGGCCGCCATCGTCAAAGCCCGGCGTTCATTGGCGCAGCGGCATGAGGACATAGAGTTGTTGCGCGCCCTCGGCGCCTTGCAGCGGGCGAATCGCCGCGGGAGAGAGTGGCCCTAAGAATTCGAGCACCGTCCGCTCGCCTTCGACGTGATTAAGTATCTCGATCAGGTACCGGGCATTGAATGCGATGGTCAAGTCCTCGCCGGTCTGCTCGACCTCAACCTCTTCGTAGGCGCTCCCGGAGACGTCCGAACTAGCGGTGACGATCAGCGTCTGATTCGCTACGGCGATCTTCACCATGCTGGCGCGGTCTCCGGCGACCAACTCGGCGCGGCGCAGGCTCGCGGCCAGCGCCTGCGTGTTCGCCGTTATCGAGCGGTCGAACTTCGCTGGAATAACTTGCCCGTAGTTCGGATACTGGCCGTCTACGAGCCGGACGACGATCGACGTGCTCCCGGCCGAAAGCATTAATTGGTTGTTCTGCGCGCCGAGGGCTGAAATGGTAATCGTTTCGGCACCACCAAGATTACGCGCCGCCTCGGCTAGCGCGCGCGACGGCACAATGTAGCGCTCGCTGCCTGAGATCCCGTTCTCGAGCGTCGTCTGCCATTTCGCGAGGCGGTACCCGTCGGTCGCCACCATCGTTAGGCTATCGCCCTCGACTTCCAGCAACGTTCCCATGAGAACGGCGCCACGCGCTTCCTCGCCCGAGGCCGCAAAGATCGTCGCGTTGACGCCGTCTCGGAAGCGCTTGGCGGTGAGGCTGAATTTCTGTCCGTGCGAAGCACTCGGCAACGGCGGATATTCGTCCGCCGGCAACGCATGAAAATCGTAATTGCTGCGTTCGCACTTCACTCCCGCGCGCGTAGGCGTCCCCGTGAGTTCGAGCGTGCCGGCGGGGAGATTCGCAAGATAACTACCGAAAAGTTTCGCCGGTATCGTTACGCTGCCTGGTTCGGCGATCTCCGCCGTAAAGGCATGCTCGAGCGTTAACTCGAGATCGGTCGCCCGAACGACGATCCGGCCGTCTTCCGTCGACAGCAAGACGTTCGAAAGAATCGGCACCGTGGTATGCGCGTTGACGATCTTGCTCGCCGCTCCGACGGCGGTGGCGATGTCCTTGGTGTTGCACGTGAATTTCATTCATCCACCGGTTTCTGGATCTCGGGAGTTCCTAGTCTTAGTAAAGTAAGGTAGCCGTAGTAGTAGTAACGCGGTGCATTATGTGGAGAAGAGCAAGCAGATCAGCCGGGCCAAGGTTTTCCGCCTAGGATAACCTGTGTAGGATTGCGGCCGGTTAATCCACGTTTCCACGAGCGCACCGCAGGCGAGGAGTTATCCACGCGCGTTCGTACGCCCTGTGCAGCATGCCGTGGAATCGGCGAACGGCGTTTTTCCGTACGGAAAACATCTCCGGCTCCAGAGGCCGCGGGCCGAGGTTGACAGACTCTCCGGACGGCGGGACAGCCCGCTCGTTAGTCGGTCTGACACAGGGCCAGCATCGATCGAATCTTGTTCCGATAGGCCTCGTCGCGCTGCATCTGATCGGCGACCTTGTCTCGCGCGTACATAACCGTCGTATGGTCCTTCTTGTTGAATTCGCGCGCGATCTGAGGTAAGGAGCAATCGGTAAGTTTGGTGCAGACGTACATGGCGATCTGTCGCGGCGCCGCCAGGCGCTGATCCCGGCGTTGCGTGTCCAACTCCTTGACCGTCAAGCCGTGGGCTTTCGCCACCTTCTCTTTGATGGACGCAACCGTTACGCGGCGTAACGGCACCTGCGCGACGGCATTCTTGAGAACCTCGGCCGCTAGATCGACCGTGATCTGCGATTTGGTAAGCGACGCGAACGCAACGACGCGGATGAGCGCTCCTTCGAGCTCGCGGATGTTTGAGGGGATGACTTTGGCGATGAACGAGGTCACTTCGTCGGGGACGGGGATCTTCTCGGATTCGGCCTTCTTACGAAGTATGGCTTCGCGCGTTTCGAGATCCGGCGATTGTATGTCGGTCAGCAGTCCCCATTCGAAACGCGAGCGAAGACGGCTTTCAAGCGTTTGTATCTCTTTTGGCGGGCGATCGCTCGAGATAACCAGCTGGCGCCCGGATTCGTGCAGGGAATTAAACGTGTGGAAGAACTCTTCTTGCGTCTGTTCCTTGCCTTCGAGAAATTGAATGTCGTCGATGAGGAGCAGGTCGACGTGGCGGTATTTATTTCGGAATTCAAGCGTTTGATTGTTCTTGATAGCGATGATGAACTCGTTGGTGAATTTTTCGCTCGACACGTAAACCACGTTGGCCGTGGGGTTGTCCAGCATCACGCGATGGCCAATGGCATGCATGAGATGGGTCTTCCCCAATCCGACGCCGCCGTAGAGGAAGAGCGGGTTGTACGCGCGAGCCGGCGCGCCCGCAACCGCTTGCGAAGCCGCGTGCGCGAATCGGTTGGAGTTTCCAACGACGAACTCTTCGAAGGTGTAGCGAGAGTTCAAGTTACCCGCACGAAACTCGTCCCCCGCCCGAGCACCGGGCGCCGGCGGGACCCCGGGACCCCCCCCCCGGCGATGGCACGGAGAGGGCACTCTCGTTCGCTACGGTAAAGGCGATCTTGACCTCGCTCCCGAGGACGTCGCTCAATATCTCGGCGATCTGCGCCCTGAGCCGGTTTTCAACCCAATCGCGAGCAAAGTTGTTATGTACGGCAAGCAAGAGTTCGTTGCCCGTAAAGGAGACCAAACGAAGCGGTTTGATCCACATCTCGAAGATCGGCTTGGAGAACTTTCGCTCGAGTGCGTCAAGGGCCGCGTGCCAAAGATCGGTCGATATGTCGGGGTTTCCAGCAGCAAGCACCATTCGCTCTTTCCGTCCTTACACCACCGTATCTCGGCCGCAAGCGGCATCGACAAAAGTCCGCGCTTGGGGCCGAGCATGGAGGCGCTGGTGTTGGCTTAATCGGCCTTGTATCCTGCGGGAAAACGCGCAAATCTTATCCACTTATCCACAGGCAAAAAGCAACGTGTTTCCGGCCTAAAATCAACTATTGCGATAGGTCGGCCGTGATGCTGAGCTGACCGAAAATTCCCATGAAATGGAGCGTTCCGCCGCATGCGAGGGCGCGGAGCGTACGGTTTTCTCCACAAGGTTGTCCACACGTGTGGAGAACGCCCGTGCCGGGGGCCGGGACGCTCTTCGGGAACCTGCGCTTGACGGTCCGGCGGACGTGGCTCTATACTAAGGGGCTGTATGCCGCCGCTCGGCGGCTATTTTTGCCTGGGAGATCGATAAAGTCATGAAGCGGACGTACCAGCCGCACAACCGCCGGCGCAAGCGCGTGCACGGCTTCCTCGAGCGGATGTCGACGAAGAATGGGCGCCGCGTCATCGCCGCGCGCCGCAAAAAGGGTCGCAAGCGCCTGGCGGCGTGATGCGCCGTTTTGCCGGCTTGCGGCGGCGCGCCAACTTTAGCCGCCTGCTCCGTCGCGGGCGGCGCACCGCTACGCCGAGCCTTACGCTGTATCGAGAGGCTGCTGCACCCGGCGACGAGCGCGCCTTGGTCGGAATCGTCGTCTCCAAGGCCGTCGGGAAGGCAGTCGTTCGCAACCGGCTGCGCCGCCGGCTTGCGGCGATTGTACACGAAGCGCTCGCAAACGGTGCCCGCATGCGGCTGTTGATCGTCACGCGGCCGGTCGCCGCGGCGCTCCCGTATGCCGTACTGCGGCAGGAGGTTGAGCGGGCCCTGGGAGGGTGCCGGAGTTGAGCGCGTTTCCGTCTTTGGATGGCATTTTGCCCGAATACTTCGTTGCTCATCAGTCACGAAGATACGGCTTTGCTCCTTCCGGCCAAGGACGGCCGCCATGCACGCGAGTACAGGAGGTGCAGGAGCGTGCTTCTTCGCGCCTCGTCTCCGAACAAAATGCCATCCAAATCCGGCAAAGGCTCAGCTCCGGCGCTCTCCTGGAGCCGGTAGGCGGAGAAACGCGCTAGTGCGGGACCTCCTCGTGCTGCTGCTGCGGCTTTACAAGCGGTGCCTCTCGCCGTTACTGCCCCCGGCCTGCCGCTTCTATCCGACCTGTTCGGAGTATGCGGCCGAGGCTATCGCGAAACACGGGGCGCTGCGAGGCGGCGTTCTGGGGGTGAAACGCCTCGCTCGTTGCCACCCATGGCACCCGGGCGGCGTCGATCCGGTACCGTCACCACCGAAGCGACAGACTGAAAGGTAAGCCTTGCACCTCATACTGGCGGCCAACTGGTTCCTCGATCCGATCGTAAGGGTCATAACGCAGATCGTCGATGCGATCGACGTGGTGGTTCGTAACCGCGGCTGGAGCCTGGTCATCTTCGCGCTGCTGTTCAAGATTGCGTTCTGGCCGCTGAACACCAAGCAGTTCATGGCGATGATGAACATGCAGAAGATCGCTCCGAAGCTGAAGGCACTGCAAACGAAATACGGTAAGAGCGATCCGCAGAAGTACCAGCAAGAGACGATGGCGCTCTACAAAGAGCACGGCGTCAACCCGCTCGCGGGCTGCTGGCCGATGCTCGTCCAGTACCCGATCATCATCAGCGTCTTTTATGCTGTAACCTCGAACGAAAAGCTCTATGCGAAAGAGCATTGGCTATGGATCGGCGCGCCCTTCACGCACCATCTTCCGCTGCTCTGGGGGACCACCATTCTCGCGACGAGTTTGGCGGGGACCGACCTCGTGCTACTCGCGCTCTACATGCTCTCGATGTATTTCTATTCGCGGTATGCGACGATGCCGTCGACGGATCCGCAGCAGGCCCAGACGCAAAAGATGATGGCGATCATGTCGCCGCTGATGCTCGGATTCTTCGGCTTCAAGTATCACTGGCCGTCTGCCATGGTGCTGTACTGGTTCTCCTACAACGCGTTCACGATGGGACAGCAATTCTATCTCCTGCGCAAGTACCACCAGCCGCTCTCGGTGCTCGACTCCGAGCATGCCGTTACCGACATCCCCGAAGTCGTGGCGATTCCTGCGGCCAAGCCGAGCACGAACGGCCGGAGCGGCGCTCCCACTGCTAAGAAAAAAAAGAAAGGCACGAAAAAGTAGCGATGCACGACGATTACGACTTGGAACCGCAGCCCGCCGGCGTCAGCGATCGCGCGCTCCCCGGGCGCGCCGGCGCGCGGCGGCCGGCGCGGCGACCGGCGACGGCCCGCGCTCCGCGCAAGAAGAGCGGCATGCCCGACGAGGCGAAGCCGGCGCGCGATCTCTTGAGCGAGATCCTTGCCAAGATGGGCCTGGGGCACGTCGACATCGAGTACGTTCCGCGCCCCGAGGGCGAGTACTTCGAGATCGCCGGTCCGGATCTCGCGATGCTGATCGGCCGGCACGGCAACACGCTCGAAGCGCTGAACCTCGTCTTCAACAATATTTTGAACGCCGGCGTGCGCAACAACCGCCGGTACTACACCGTCGACGCCGAAGGGTATCGCGCGCGGCGCGCCGACCAATTGAAGAGTCTCGCGCTCATGACGCTCGAGCGCTGCATACGCGAGAAGAAGCCGCAGCGTTTAGAGCCGATGCTCCCCTCCGAGCGAAAGATCGTCCACATTGCGCTAGCCGAGAATCAATTCGTTCGCACCGAGTCCGAAGGGGTCGAACCCGAACGGCGCGTGGTCCTGTTCCCAAAATAGAGTTCGTCGTGCGTGCTCTTCGATGAACGATCGCAGCGATACGATCGCCGCGATAGCGACGCCTCCCGGAAAAGGCGCGATCGCGATCGTGCGGGTAAGCGGGCCACAGGCGCGAGCGCTCGCATCGCGCCTGTTTCGTTCGCGCCGGCCGTTGCGAAACCGGTACGCGGCGTACGGGACGATCGTCGACGAGTGCGGCGTCGCTATCGACCGGGGCCTCGCGCTTTGGTACGACGCGCCGCACGGATACACGGGCGAAGACGCCCTCGAGCTCCAGGTGCACGGCTCGCCCGTCGTCGCGCGCGAGGTCGTGCGCGCGCTGATCGCAGCGGGAGCTCGCGCCGCCTGGCCCGGCGAGTTCACGCGCCGCGCTTTCCTAAACGGGAAGCTCGATCTCACGGCGGCGGCGGCCGTCGCGGATTTGATCGACGCGGAGAGCCGTTCGGCGGCGCGTGCGGCGCTGGCAAACCTCGGCGGCGGCTTGGCGAGGCAGGTGCGGGCGCTCCGCGCGCGGCTCGCCGCCATCGTTGAGGAGCTGGCCGCCGCCGCCGATTTTCCGGACGAAGTCCCTGGTCCCGATCCCGTGGCCTTGCGCCACGGAGTCGAAACGATTGCGAGCGAGTTAAAACGGCTGCAGCGCGACGGCGAGACCGGCCGGCTGGTCCGCGAGGGCGTGCGCGTGGCGATCGTGGGCCCGCCCAACGCGGGGAAGTCCTCGCTGCTCAACGCGTTGCTGGGCGAGGAGCGAGCGCTGGTCTCCGAGGTGCCGGGGACGACGCGCGACACGATAGAGGAGTCGATCGTCGTGCGCGGCGCGGTCGTGCGGCTGGTCGACACCGCTGGCATCCGCGCGCACGCCGACCGTTTGGAGGCGGCCGGCATCGAACGCACGCGCCGCGCGTTAGCGGGCGCACGCGTCGTGCTGGTCGTCGTCGACGGTTCGCAGCCGCTCTCGATGCAAGCGCGTGCGGTTCTTCGGGAGACGGAGGATCGAGAACGCGTGCTCTTCTACAACAAGGCCGACCTCGGCGACGCGGGTGCGCGGGGACTACCGGCCGGTGAGGTCATCGTCGGTTCGACGCGCGACGGCGCTACGCTGCAAGCGCTGACCGATGCGATCGCTCGCGTGGGTTGGGGCGGCGAGACGCCGGATTTGGAGCGGCCGCATCTCGTGTCGGCGCGCGAGTTCGAGGCGATCGGCGCGGCGCTCGACGCGCTCTCGCGCGCGGCGACGACGCTAAGCGCCGGCGATCCTGCCGATTTGATCGTCGGAGATTTGCAGCGCGCGTTTGCAGAACTCGGTCATGCGAGTGCGGACGCGGCGAACGAAGAGATCCTCGATGGGATTTTCGCGCGGTTTTGCATCGGGAAGTAACGCGTTATCCGCCGCTGAACGGCGATCCAGGATCGCACTCGTAGTCGAGCGTCGTACTGCAGGCGGTGATGTCGTATGTTTGCGGCGTACGCTCCACCGTAACGTGAAAAGTTTGTGGCGGCACGTCGTTCGAGGAGATGCGGATCCGGTAACGTCCGGGGCGCAGGCCCGGTATCGTGTAACGGCCGTTGCGATCGGTGACCGCGGTGCGCGCAGCGTACGCCCCCGTGGCCCGCACGTGCACGCCGGCGAGCGGCTGCCCGGTGGTCTTGTCGGTGATGCGGCCTACGAGCAAAACGATCGCGAGCGTTGCGAGCGTGGGGAGAGAGCGGCGTAGCATGGCCATACCGTTTCAACGCGCCCTGCCGTAGAGCCGTTTTGGGCGCGACGTAGAACCTTCGACTCCGGCCGGTGCAGGCCAAGGAGGGATCGATGCCTCAAGTCTTGGCGCTCGTGGCTCTTAGGTTGCGGTTGCGCCGCTGCCTTGCCTGGTGAGAGGCGGCGTTCTGCGCTCCGGCGACGCGGGCGTCATCGTCGTGGGCGGGGGACACGCCGGCATCGAGGCGGCTTTAGCCGCCGCGCGACTGGGCGTACCCACCATGCTCGTGACCGGCGATCCGGGACGCATCTGCACGCTACCGTGCAACCCTTCGATCGGGGGCAGCGCGAAGGGGCAACTCGTCCGTGAGATCGACGCGCTGGGCGGCGAGATGGGGCGGCTCATCGACGGCTGCTCCGTACACGCACGCTTCCTCAATGAGTCGAAGGGTCCGGCGGTGCGCGCGTTACGGGCCCAGGCCGACAAACCGGCTTACGCGCGGCTGGCGGAAGCGGCCCTGCGCGCCCAGCCGCACGTGCAGATCGTGCGTGGAATGGTCGAGGGACTCGTGGTTGTGGCCGGCGAGATCCGCGGCGTGTGGTGTGCCGGGGGCGAGCGCTACTACGCGCGCCGGGTCGTGCTTGCGACCGGGACCTTCCTGGGCGGAAAGACGTTTCGGGGTGACGTCGTCGAAGAGGCGGGCCGCTTCGGCGAAGCGCCGGCAGCCGGGTTGGCGCGGGCTCTGCGCGAGCTCGGTTTTCCGACGCAACGGCTCAAGACCGGAACGCCACCGCGCATCGATCGCGCGACGGTGAACGCCGGCGCCATGCGAGTCCAGGCGCCTAGCGACGTGCCGCTGGCGTTTTCCTATCGCGGAGCAGCGGGGTTCGCGGGACCGCAACTGCCGTGTTACATCACGACGACCAACGAGCGAACGCACCGCTTGGTGCGCGAAAATCTGCACCGCTCGCCGCTCTACGGACTCGATCTCATCGAGGGAATCGGACCGCGCTACTGCCCGTCGATAGAAGACAAAGTCGTGAAATTCGCGCACAACCCGTCGCATCAGATCTTCATCGAACCCGAAGGCTGGGACGAGCCGACGTGGTACGTAGGCGGCTTTTCGACGTCTCTGCCGGCCGAAGTGCAGTTGGAGATGCTGCACACGCTACCGGGGTTGGAAGCGTGCGCGATGCTGCGTGCGGGATACGCGGTCGAATACGATGCGGTGCCGCCGACGGAGCTGCACGAGACGCTCGAGACGCGCCGCATTCGCGGGCTCTATCATTGCGGGCAGATCAACGGCACCTCCGGGTACGAAGAAGCGGCGGTTCAGGGGCTCGTAGCGGGCGTCAACGCCGCTTGCGCGGCGCAGGGCAAGCGGCAGCTGTGTTTGGAACGCGGCCAAGCCTACGCGGGCGTGATGATCGACGATCTCGTGACCAAAGGCGTCGACGAGCCATACCGCATGCTGACTTCGCGCGCCGAACACCGGATTATCCTGCGGCACGACAATGCCGATCTTCGCCTCACGCCGGTTGGGCGTGAGATCGGCCTCGTAAACGACGCCGACTGGGAGGCGTTCTGCGAGCGCCGGGTGCGCTTGGAGCGCGGCCTCGCGCAGGCAGCGTCCACGAGCCTGGGCGTACGAGAGGTTGGCGGGGAGTCTTTCGCGGGAGGGGCGACGATAGCGGACGCACTCCGGCGCCCGGGAATAATGTTTGGTGATATTGCGCATCGGTTTTCGGATCCGCCGCCGGTGGAGATCGGCGAGCGGATTGAGACCGAGATCAAGTGCGAAGGATACGTCAGCCGTCAGCGCCTTGCCATCGAAAAGGCGGCGCGCGCCGAGGGAGTAGCGATCCCGGAGCGGTTCGACTACAATTCGATCCGGGCGCTCTCGCTCGAAGCTCGCGAGAAGCTCGCAGAGCGTTGCCCACGAACGCTCGGCGCGGCCGGACGCATCCCGGGTGTGACGCCCTCAGACGTCGCGATTTTGAGCGTCTTCGTCCACCGCGACCACTTGGCCGCTCCGCGCTCCGCGACGTAGATCGAGATCGCAGCCGGCCAGATGATCGGCGGACCACTGGCTGCACTTTAGCCGAGCGTTGCTCCAGGCGGACGGCGGTTGGCCCACGGGGCGGCCGATTCGATCTGCGCGGCGAGCGAAAAGAGCCGGCCCTCCTCACCCAGACGAGCAGCAAACTGTACGCCGACCGGTAGTCCCCCGGCGCTCGTATGGAGTGGAAGCGTCATCGCCGGTTGGCCGGTGAGATTGAACACGGGCGTATACGGCAACCAATCAAACATTCGCGCCGCGATATCTCGCGCGGCTTTGCGAATCAACGCTTTCGAGCGCAGCCGCGCGAGAACGGCGATCTGCAGGCGTTCGCTCTGCGTGAGCGCAAGTTCGCCGATTCGAATCGGTGGAGCGGCCAACGTCGGCATGAGCAGCACGTCGTATCGCTGCATGAACGCATCGAAGACGCTTGCGAGCAAACGCTGATTCGCAACGGCCGTAGTCAGCTCGTCGGCGCTGAGAACGCGGGCAATCGTCAGCAAGGCGAGGGTTGCCGGTTCGAGATCGCCGCTTCGCAGCGGCGTTCCGGCGAGCGGATTCCCGGCGCCGAGATGCCAGCCGATTTGGCTTGCGAACAGCATGAGCAGCGCATACGACATGGCCGTATAGTCGATGCCTTGCGGCTCGTCGACGGCCACATCATGGCCGAGCGATTCGCAGAGCGCCGCCGCAGCATCGACGGCTTTGCGCGCTTCGGGATCGATCCCGTGCCCAAGCATGGGCCCGCGCACGAGCGCAACCCGCAACCGGCCCGGATCGCGCTGCGTACATGCGAGGTAGCTGCCATCGGTGGGCGGTGCCTGATAGAGCGCGCCACGCTCCTGCGCCACGCAATCGAGCAAGAGCGCGCTATCGCGCACGCTCCGCGAGATGCATAGATCCACGTTCGCGTCCCCAATCGTACCGCCCGATGTCGGCATCCGCGCGCGGGTCGGCTTCATGCCGAAGAGCCCGACGCAACTCGCGGGGATCCGGATCGATCCGCCCGTATCGCTTGCGTGCGCCATTGGGACCACCCCGGCCGCGACCAATGCGGCGCTCCCACCGCTCGAGCCACCCGGAGTGCGCGCTGTATCCCATGGATTGCGGCACGGCCCGAACAGTGCCGGCTCGGTGTAGGGCATCGATCCGAACTCGGGCGTATTCGTCTTGCCGAAGATGTTGAGGCCGGCAGCCTTCACGCGTTTGAAGAACGGATGGTCGGCGGCTGGAACGTAGGCGCGGAAGTACCGACTGCCCATCGTCATGGGCGTCCCGGCCAGCTCCGGCCCCAGATCTTTAGCGAGAAACGGCACCCCTCGAAAGGGCCCATCCGGCAAACCGGAGGCGGCGTCGTGACGCGCGGTCTCATACCGCCGGGCGACCAACCCATTGAGCCGCGGATTCACCGTCTCCGCACGCTGGATCGCCGCTTCGAGGAGCTCCGACGGGGTAACGTGCCGCTCCCGAACGAGCTGCGATAACCCGATTGCGTCGAAACGCTCGTACTCAACGAAGTCTGCCATGCTTCCTCCCATCCGCGCACGAGCCATCTACGCATCCGCACGGCGAAACACCCCCACAAGGTCATCACCGTTACGCAGGGTTGAAAGATTCTTTCGCGAGCTGACGACGAAGAGGAGCCGGCCCGACGTCTTCCGATCTGTCGAGGAACTGGCGTCAAGGATTGATGAACGCGTCCGTTGCCGTCATGCCAATCCCATGCCGATGATTTGGAGGAGAAAAGGAACCGAATAGCCATGAGAGGGGCACGCGTGCTCGGGCCAGCCTTAACAGGTCGACGAAACATTCGGGCCCGATCCGGAGACCGCGGGTTTCTCGGCAACCTGTTGAGGATCTACAATCCGCTTGACGAGCTGCGTTAGAGATTGCCGACTCTCGTTTGCCCTGAGCGCAGTGGAGGGATACGTGTATGAACGAGGAGCGTTGCGCACTGGAACCCCTGCTGCTGGCGGCGAGTCTCGAGGCGCCGATTGCACGGCGGCTAGCCGGGTACGGCGAAATACTCCTCGAAGGGAACCGGCGCGCGAATCTGACCGGCGCAAAGACCTCCGAGGCGCTTGCTCCGCATATCCTCGATAGCCTCACCCTCGCGCCGTTCGTCGTCGACCCTCTGGTCGACGTCGGCTCCGGCGGCGGCCTCCCGGCAATCCCGTTGGCGATTGCAACCGGCGTCGGCGTCACCCTCATTGAGGCGACCGCGAAGAAGGTGCGGTTCCTCCAAGAGACGCTGCGACGGCTCGAAATCGCAGGGGAGGTGGTGGCAGGACGCGCGGAGGTCGTTGCGCACGATCCAGCATATCGCGATCGCTT
Source organism: bacterium (assembly GCA_021781595.1). Lineage (GTDB taxonomy): Bacteria > Vulcanimicrobiota > Vulcanimicrobiia > Vulcanimicrobiales > Vulcanimicrobiaceae > JAJYFL01. The sequence continues at coordinate 42,307 of JAJXWN010000001.1, forward strand.
TGCGAGCGGCACGATCCGGGCCGTCGCCGGGGCGCCGACTTCGGCCGAACTGCTGCTTCCGTTCATCGAGCCAGGCGGTGTGGCGCTCCTCCAGTGTGGTTCCATGACCCCACAAGACCGCAGCGCCCTGGCCGACGCGGCCTTGGTCCTTGCGGCCGAGCTCGAGGGCGTCATCGACCTCGGCGGGCGCTGCATCGCGGTCTTGCGCAAGACGGGGCCGACGCCTCCGCGCTTCCCTCGCCGAACGGGAATACCGAGCAAGCGCCCACTCTGCAGGGTGTGATCCCTAGAGCCGATTCCTTGCCGTGGGAGGGCTTTGCCCTCTTGATGGGCGGCCGCTCGACTTTATGGGCAAAGCCGCCTCGCTGTTTCACGTGAAACGAATCGCGATATAACTATTATGTTATAATGCGCTCGTGTCTGAAGAACGGAACGCCGGCCTGAGCCTCGCCCCGGCAGCGCTAGCCACCGGGGCCCTCTCGCTGAAAGAACATCTCATGGGGGCGGCCGCCGCCGAGGTGCGGCGGCGGGGCTTACGCCAGCAGGAGGCCGCCGTGCTGGCGGGCCTCAAGCAGCCCGAACTCTCGCGGATCGTAAACGCTCGAGGCTCAGGGTTTTCGACCGATCGCCTGATAGACGTTCTGTGCCGCCTCGGCCATAACGTCGAGATCGTCGTAACGAAGGGATCGGGCACGACGGGGAGCCTGCATATTACCGTCGCGCCCCCTTGTCATCTTGAGCTCGCCGGAGGGCGTGGTAATCTCGGTGCCCTGGCGGTAAGCACAGTGCTTCGACAGTAAGGCATGGCCCCGGGGCCACATGGAGGCGAATGAAAATGCACTGGGGCCGAAGGCCGAGGGGGGCTGGCGGCTCTGCCTGCGGGGAGCGGGTAGCGCGGATCCGCCATTTTCACCTCAGGCTCGGCGTGCCACGCCGGCTTCGCGTGCCACGCAGCGTGGCTCAGGGTGATGCGGGAGCGCGGGCGGCGGCGGATGCGATGAAGAGGCCGAGCGGAGCCTGCGCGAACCAGGAGTCGGCGTTCATCCGCTCGGGATGCCATTGAACCGCCAGCAAGAAGGGCTTGCCGGCGGGGCGGCGCCACTCGAAGGCCTCGATCGTGCCATCGGGCGCGTGGGCGGTCGCCCGAAACGGCTCTGCCAGCCTATCGACGGCCTGGTGATGCGAGCTGTTGACGTTGCGCTCCCATGCCATGTTCTCGGGAGGCGCGAGCAGCGAGCCGGGTGCGAGACGAAGGCCGTGAATCTTTTCCGGCGAGCCGCGGTGCGCCGCATTCCTATCGCGAAGATCGGGAAGGAGCGTGCCGCCGTGAAAGACGTTGAGCAACTGCATGCCGCGGCATATCCCGAGCACCGGCATCGCTAAGCGCGTCGCCGCTTCGAGCATCTTCCATTCCGTCGCGTCCCGAAGCGGATCGGTCTCGCAACAGTTTTCTACGTCGGCGGCGCCGTAACGACTCGGCTCAACGTCCGCGCCGCCCGTGAAACAGAGGGCGTCAACCGTCTCGGCCGGCTGCGGCGCCTGTTCGGCGCCGCCGAGCCACACGACCTCCATGGGAATGTGGCAAGCGGCGGCCGCTCGCTTCAATGCTGCGCTGTATCTTTCGTAGGAATCCGATCCGCGATAACTCAAGCCGATACGAATCATACGCGCGTTCTTCCACGGCGGCCGTTATGACCATGCCGGTACGCCTTCCGCTACAATGGGTACGAAAGCACCTAGCCTATGGACTCAACATGCGAACGACCGCGCAAGCCGATCATGCCTCCTTGGGCGAGGCATTTGGCGTTCACCGTGGCGGCCCTAGCGGTACTCGCCACGGTGTTGCTCGCCATGCGAACGCGCTAGCCTCAGCTTCCGGTTCCGCCCCCGACGTGGAAGACGAGCTTGACCAGAAGCCGGTGCAGCGTCTGGTACGCGGCCGGCGTTCCGTAGTCGATGTAGATCTCGTCTTGGTTACGCAGACGCTGGTGGTAGGAGATCGCAAGGTTGGTTGCCGGAACCGCAAAACCGCCGGTGCCGTTGATCGAACGGATGCCGATGGCCAGCAGGGCGTCTCGCCCGAACGACCGGCTGAGTGAAACGCTGCGCAGCCACTGTGAGTTCGAACCTGGCTGCGCGCCTATTGACGCGTGTTCGATGCTTCCCGCGAACTCGAGCGAGACGCCGTAGGCTCCAAATTGCCGCATCGCCGACGCGTCGATCTGTTGAAGGTACGAGCCGCCGAAGGGTCCCCATGAATACGACGCATCGATGCGGTTCGGCGTACCGTCTTTGTACCCGACGCTCAGCGACTGCTGGTTGTAGGTCACGTTTTGCGGATTGGCGTAGACCGGATAGGGCGTGCCGTACAGGCGCAGTTCGCTCGTACCCGTGCCATAATTGAACGAGAGCAGACTCTTCAGGGTCACGTTGACGCTGGCGTCCACGTCGGCCTGGTGCACGGCGCCGCTACGGTCCGAATACCGGTCCCCGACCAGGAACACTTCGTAGGACTGCACGCCGCCACGGTGCGGGCCGACGCCGTTGTATTGCCAAAACATCTGCGGACCGGCGATGTCGTTGCTCTGCGTGTAACCGTCGACCGGCGCGAACTCGGGGCCGAGATCCTTATAGACGAGAAACGTCGATTGCCGCGCGCTCTGCAGGCCGCCCCCGAACTCGAGCGATTGCGCCGCACCCGGCGCGTTCACGTTCGTGCCCGTCTCCTGCTCGAAACGCACGATCGAGATTTCCCCGCTGTGCACGTTGCGCTGATCCAGCGCGAAGCCCGCTGCGTTGTCGCGAAGGCCAGTGTGGTTGGCGAGCACGTCTTCGAAGGAGACGCCGAACGAATTATTCGGAGGCGTGTAGTTGTAGCCCAACGCGGTATCGTCGAAGCCCGAACCAGAGACGTTGAGCGCGCCGATGGAACTGCTGCCGGCCGTGCCCTCAATCTTCAAGCCGCGGTTGAAGATGCCGATCGACGGCGTGTAGAACATCGTCTCGTAACCGTTGATATTGATCCCCGGCATAGCGTTGATGAACCGCGCTCCCTCGGAAAAGAACGGGCGGTACTCCTGATAGTTGCGCTGAAATTCTTGCGGAGCGATCGTCGTTTGGTCCTGTTCGATATTCGAGAAGTCGGGGTTGAGCGTTCCGACCAGCGCGAGCGTATTGGTGAACGGGTACGTGGCGTCCAGCCCGATCGCGCGCGGATTCGTCTGCTCGAAATTTCCGATGCCGTTCTGAAATTGCCGGCGGTCGGAACCGGCGCTCGCGAGCGCGTAGACGTCGGCGCGCGGCTGCGGCTGCGTCGCGTGCGCGGCCAAGCGCAGGCCGTCGAGCCACGGCCAAAATTGCGACGCGCCGACGCCGTTCATGGCCGGATCGTACGCCCACGTGTATTCGTCGTTGGTCGCCGCGATATAGCGCTCGAAGTTCACGCGCCAACGCGCAACGGCGGCGCCCTGCGCGCGCAAATCCGCGAGCGGGATCACCATCATCACATTATAATCGCCGTTCGGAAAGATCTCACCTACGGATTTCCACGGCGGAGCGTAACGCGAATCTTCGCTGGAGTGTTCGTCGTGGATGCCTTTCGGGGTGACCTTGAACGAGTAGACGCGCGATCCGTTGCCGGAGGTGTCGAGCGAAATCGCGACGTGATCGTCGCTGCCCACGCCGGCGTTGTTGACGGTTTGAGCGGCCGTGATCGGCGTGCCGGTTTGCACGCAGTGAAAGCCGACGTAGAGATTGACGTCGTCGTATAGCAGATAGGCCGTTGTTGCATATTTGGCGGGCTCGCGCGTGGTGAAATCGAAGAAGCCCGTTGCGACGAGTGCCTTGCGCCAAGGCGCGGCGGTGAGCGACGCATCCAAGGGCGGGGACGTCGCGGTCTTGACGGCCGCGAAGTGCTGCGAGCTATCGACGGACGCGGCCGCCGTTCCCAAGGTGAAAGCTAGCGCAAGCACAAGGACAGAAAGAAAGACGCGTGAGAGCATCACGCTCCACATACGCCGAAACGAGAAGAAAGTTTCCCGCATGCCGCACCGGATGTACCGACCGCACCCGCTCGATGCCAAGATCGCCTCTGTACTGCCGCCCGGCAGCCTGTACGCGGTCGGCGGGCGCGTGCGCGACGATCTGCGCGGCGCGGCCGAGGGCGCCGATCTCCTCGCGAAGGACCTCGATTACCTAGTCGCCGGCCTACCGCTCGAGCGGGTATGCGAGCGGTTGGCGGCGCTCGGGCGCGTGGACCTGGTCGGGGCCTCCTTCGAGGTGCTCAAGCTCACCCTCGGCGGTACGACGGTCGACGTGGCGCTGCCGAGGCGCGAACGCTCGACCGGCGTGGGGCATCGCGATTTCGCCGTCGAGAGCGGGCCGCAGGTGTCGCTCGAGGAGGACTTGGCGCGCCGTGACTTCCGCATGAACGCGATTGCCCGCGCGCTGCCGTCGGGCGAGTTGGTCGATCCGTACGGCGGTGCGGCGGATATCCGCGCGCGCCGCATCGACATCCTGACGCCGCAGGCGTTCGAAGAGGACCCGCTGCGGATGCTCCGGGCCGCGCAGTTCGCGGCTCGCTTCGGCTATGCCCCGACCGCGGCGACCCTCGAAGCGATGCGCGCGGCAGCCCCGCTCGTTCGCAGCGTCTCGGCCGAGCGCATCGCTGAGGAGTTCACCAAACTGCTCGCGCGCGCGCCGGCGCCCTCGACCGGCTTCGAGCTGCTCTTGCAGACCGGCGTGCTGCGCGAGATCTGGCCGGAACTCGTCGAGGGCGTGGGGGTGGAGCAGAACGAGTGGCACGCCTACGACGTTTGGCGCCACAACCTGGCAACGCTCGATGCCGTGCCGCCGGGGGACCTCACGTTGCGCCTAGCGGCGCTCCTGCACGATGTGGGGAAGCCGCACACGAAGGACGGACCGCACTTCTATCGCCACGAGGTCGTGGGCGGCGAGATGGCCCGGAGCATGCTCGGGCGGCTGCGCTTCGCCAACGATATCGTAGAGACCGTCGAGCATCTGGTGCGCCAGCATATGTATGTCGCCAACCCCGAACAGACCGGCTCGGCATTGCGGCGCTTCATCCGGCGCGTCGGACCCGCGCATCTGGCGCGCCAGTTCGCGCTGCGCCACGCCGATATCATGGGCAGCGGCCTCCCCAGGCGCGACGGCTTCAACGAACGTTTCGAGCGGCTGGTGTGGTCGGAGGTGGAGCGCAAGCCGGCGTTTTCGATCGCCGATCTGCGGATCGACGGTGCCGCAGTCGTCGAAGCGATGGTGCGCAGGGGTCTCGCCCGGCCGGGATTTCGTGGGGACCGGCGCGTGGGCGAGGCGCTGGCGTACTTGTTCGAGCAGGTTACGGAGCAGCCCGAGCGTAACGAGCCGGAGTCGCTTCGGACGCTCCTCGAGCGGTATCTCGACGCCCTTTCAGCGTGAGCTGGCCGAACGGCCGAGCATCTCGAAAGGCGGTCGTAGGAGCGCTTTGTATCCCATGGGGGACTCGCAACTGTCGCGGATCATCGCGCTCGTCAATCAGAAAGGCGGCGTCGGCAAGAGTACGACGACCGTCAATCTCGGTGCGGCGCTTGCCGTCTTGGGCAAGCGCGTGCTGGTGGTCGATTTGGATCCGCAGGGCAATACCACGACCGGTTTTGGGATCGACAAGCGCCAGGTGAAACGCGACGTATACGACCTGTTGCTGCATCAGTGCGCGATCGCCGACGTGCTTCGCCGCACCGAGATGGAGAATCTCGACATCATTCCGGCAACGATCAACCTTGCCGGCGCCGAGATCGAGCTGGTCTCCGCGCTCTCGCGCGAGAACCGCCTCAAAGGCGTGCTCGGTCCGATCTCGGACGATTACGACTTCGTCTTGATAGACTGCCCGCCTTCGCTCGGCCTTTTGACGATCAACGCCTTGACCGCAACGCGCGAAGTCGTAATCCCGGTGCAGGCCGAATATTACGCGCTCGAAGGGCTTTCTCAACTCACGAGCGTCGTGCGCCGCGTGCAAGAGGCGCTCAATCCACGTCTGCGCGTGACGGGCGTGCTGGTCACGATGTTCGACGGGCGCACGAAACTCGCGATGGACGTGCTCGAAGAGCTGAACGCGTACTTTCCGCGCCAGATGTTCAAGACGCAGATTCCGCGCAACGTGCGCCTCTCAGAGGCTCCGTCGTTCGGGAAACCCGTCATTCTCTTCGATTTGAAGTCGCGCGGCGCACAGGCGTACATGGCCCTCGCGAGCGAGATGCTCGAACAGCAGACGGAGGTACCGGTATGAGCGAACGTTCCAAGCGGGGCCTGGGGCGCGGGCTAGGCGCGCTGCTGGGCGACGGGCCGGTTCAGGTTGCGGAGCTCGCGAGCGGCACGAGCGTGCGCGAGATTGCGGTCGACCGCATCACGCCCAATCCGTTTCAACCGCGAAAGAATTTCGATCGTGCCTCGCTCGCGGATCTGCAAGCGTCGATAGCCGAGCACGGGGTGCTCGTGCCGATCATCGTTCGCGAGCGCGGCGACGGCTACGAACTCGTTGCGGGCGAACGTCGCTGGCGCGCCTGTGCCGCGCTGCAGATGGCGGGGATTCCGGCGATCGTGCGCCGCAGCGACGACCGCGACACCTTGGAGGTCGCGATCGTCGAAAACCTGCAGCGCGAAGATCTCAATCCCCTCGAGGAGGCGGCCGGCTTCGTGCAGTTGATCGATGAACATGACTATACGCAAGAGCAGGTCGCGCACCGGCTGGGGCGAAGCCGGCCCGCGATCGCCAACGCGCTGCGGCTACTCTCGCTGCCGGAGGCGGTGAAAGGAATGCTCGTCGACGGGCGCATCACTGCCGGGCACGCTCGAGCGCTGCTGGCCGCCCCCGAAGAGCATCGCCTGACGTTAGCGCGGCGGGTCGCAGACGAGGGCCTCTCGGTGCGCGCGCTCGAGCGGCTCGCGGGGGTCCTCTCCGGTCCGGTGGTGAGACCCGCAGCACGGGTTCCGGCGCTCACGCCCGAGCAGCAAGATTTCGAGTCGCGGCTGCGCGTTAAACTTGGTGCGTACGTCGCGCTGCGCCGTAGCGGTAAGGGTGGGAGAGTCGAGATTCGCTACACGAACGAAAAAGATTTGATGCGAATCGCCGACGCGTTGCTCGGCGACGTGGAATAACGATGATCCCACTCCAGCGCGCGATCTCGCTCGCGATGGCGGCTGTGATGGTCTGCGTCTTTCTCGTTCCGCTCGCTATTTCGCGCCATCAAGTGACGCTGGCGGCCGTCGTGGCCGCGGTCTTCTTCGTCTACTTAGCGTTCAACGCGTGGGTGTTCGTGCGTTTGCACAGGAGTCGCCGTTCGTGACGGAACGGGAAGAACGCGCGCGAGGCCTGCACGGCATCTACGCGATCGTCGACGATAGAGAAGACGGTGCCGGCACGCTCGTGCGAGCGGTTCTGGAGGGCGGCGCGCGCATCGTTCAATATCGCGCGAAGCGAGGCATCGACTTCACGCGCGCTCGGAACATGCTTGCGGCGGCTCGGGAGTGGGGCGCGCTCTTCATCGTGAACGACGATTGGCGTGCGGCGGAAACGCTCGACGCCGACGGCGTGCATCTGGGTCCCGGGGATGCGCGCGCGGACGAGATCGCGGCGATTCGCGCGGCGTTGCCGCACCGGCTGATCGGAGTGTCGTGCGGTACTCCGAAGGAAGCCCGCGCGGCCGAGGAGGCGGGCGCGGATTACGCCGGCGTCGGCGCGGTCTACGCTACGCAGTCGAAAGCCGATGCCGGCGAACCCATCGGCATCGCCGGGTTGCTGCGCGTTGCCGGTGCGACGTGCGTGCCGGTGGCTGCGATCGGCGGCATCGGCTTTGCGAATCTAGCCGAGATACGGCGCGCGGGCGTAGCGATGGCTGCGGTCATTTCGGCCATCGCCGCGAGCGACGATCCCCGCACAGCCACTGCGCGGCTGGTCGCGATTTGGGGCGGGGAAGGGCCGTGAGCGTTCCGGTCGTCGCGTCGATCGGGACGACGCATCCGTGGAACGTCGCCGGGCTCGGCCTCGATGCGCGGGTCTGCGCGGAGTACGGCGTTCGCAACGCCGGCGTGGTCGTTGCGGTGAGCGCGCAGGACGAGCGCGGCGTGCACGCATTGCACGCGATTCCAAGCGACGTCGTACGCGCGCAGCTTGCGGCCCTTCCGCATTCGGACGCGTACCGCGTAGGCGCGCTGGCCGGTGCGGAGAACGTCCGCGCGGTTGCTGCATACCTGCGCGATCGCGCGCTGACGGCGATCGTCGTCGACCCGGTTTTCAGCGCGACGCTCGGCGGCACGTTGGTCGACGAGGCCACCTATCGAGCGTTCGTAGCCGAGATCGTGCCGCTGCGTTCGATCTTCACGCCCAACATTCCGGAAGCGCAGCGCCTGCTCGAGCGCAAAATCGTGACGGGCGACGAGATGATCTCCGCGGCGCAGTCGCTGCAGGCCCTCGGCCCGCGAGCGGTGCTGCTCAAGGGCGGCCACCTCGACGGGGACCCCGTCGACGTCCTGGCGTTGCCCGGCGAGGCGCACGTCTATCGCGGCGGGCGGCTTCCGGGTTCGATGCGCGGAAGCGGTTGCGTGCTCGCCGCCGCGCTCGCCAGCGAGCTCGCCCGCGGCGAGCAGATCCCCGCCGCGGTCGAAAGCGCGCGCGCATACGTACGCGCAAAGATCGGCGCCGGCACGACCTTCGGCACGATGCAGGTAGCGTTTTAGGGAGCGTTCGGCTCGAGTCCGAGCGCGAGATGGTGCGCCGGCTGCACGCCAATCCGGGATTGAGGTCACAGGATAGCGACTCCGTACCGGCTCTTCAACGCAAAACCGCTGGCGGTTTCGACGCCATTCTCTAAATTAGGGAGAACCCAATGGGGTGACCACTGGATGGCACAGTTGCCTCTAGGCATCACCGGTCGGCAGGGCGACAGTGCCGCTGCGAGCCAGGAACCGGGGGGTTTTTCGCAGGTCGCGCATGCAGGTAGCCCGAGGTGCGTAATGCCGCCGGGGAACATCCAACACGCCTTTCGCAAGACCCGTTTGGAACTCATGGACGGAGATGTGGTGCACGACGCGAGCCTACGTTGAATCG
>JAJXWN010000274.1 GCA_021781595.1 bacterium
ACGAGCGTCGATCCAAGACACCCTCGGCTCGGCGTTTTCGTTTACGCCCGCGGATCCAAAGAGCGCGTTCTCGGACGATACGTGGAGCCGGCCCGCCGACCAAACGGAAGTTACGTTCAGCGCAAGTGCTTCGCACGGTGGGGTCTACTACAACGTCTTCGTCTACCACTTCTTCCCAAATGGGACCTAACGGAGGAGCCGTTCCCATGACATTTGCAGCCTTCATGTCCGGTGGGCTCGGCCGCGGGTTACGCGTCGTAGCCGGACTGGTTCTCATCGTTCTCGGCATCCGGATGCATACCGCCATCGGTACGATCGTCGCGATCGTCGGCATCGTACCGCTGGCAGCGGGCGCCTTCAATTGGTGTTTGGCCGCACCGCTCTTCGGCGGACCAATAAGCGGCAGCGATATCCACAACCGCAAAGCGTAGTCGGTCCTTCCGGATCTACGGCGCCTCCCCAGCCGGGCTGGGCACGCTCACGCTGTGCGTTACGACGATGTCGGTTTCATCCTTCTTCGACGTGATCATAATAGTCGTTCGATCGTTGGCGCTCTTGGAAACGGCGAATTCGGCGATCGAACTATCGCCCGACTCTACCTTCATCTGCTGGCTTCCGGCCGGCATTTGACTCTTGTACCACTGGTAGACTTTCTCGAAGGGGTCGGCCGTGGTCAGCGTGGCCATCTCCCCGCTGCCTTGCGGGCCGCTCATGGCGTAGCCCCCAGCTCCCGCCACGGCACCCGGATAGACCGGTACGCCCAATTTGGAGATGTCGACGGCGCCCTTGCCCATCGTCATCGAGCCGCCTTTGGTGGTGATGGTCGCTGTTTGGTTGTCTTGGCTGGTCGTCACGGTGGCCGTGCCGTTCCCGGTCAAAATCGTCGTCTTGTGGCCGTGGCTGCAAGCGGCGAGGCCGGCGACCAGCAGCACCGGTGCGAACAAGCGAAACTTCCGCATGCTTCAACCTCCTTCGTGGTGAAATGCCGCGCTACGTGCCGGAAAAATGCTACCCGAACGCCTGCAGTCCCTGCCGCCTCAGGAGATTCTCTGCGCCACAGCGTCTCGGCAAACGGCACGCATCCGTTGCTGATCGAAACGGAGCGGCAGGTACACGCCTATTCCGCGAGGCGCCTGCGGCGCTTTGATCTGCCGCTCGCATTCGAAGGCGTCAAGGTCCGATGAGGCGGCGCCACTCCAGCATCAGGCCGGCGCCGTTATTGCGGTCTGCCTCTTCACCCGTGCGCGTGAACTGCGCCGAAAAATCGATCGTGCGTATGCCGGCGAGCAATTCGGATTCGCGATACCGGATGCCGTAAGCGAGCGTCGCATCCACTTCGGCGGCACGTTCGTCTTTGTTCACCGCCGGCGACCCGTTGCTGTACAAGAAGCGATCGGCCCCGAACAAGCGCGGCGCGGCGCCGATCGACACTTCAACGAACCGCGCCGCGCGCACCTGTCGGGTCGAAGACGCGAGCGGTTGTTCGTACGCGAGTTCGTAACGCGCCCCGGCGAGCCGCGACGATGCGACCTGCGAGATGTTCGGCAACGGCGTGCGCTGGTTGATGACCGTCGTGCCGGCGCCGAACCAAAGGTGTCGATTGCGGTCCACCGCGAAGCGCACCGCGCCGTTGAAGATGCCGACCGCCGGCGTCGCCTGCCCGTAATATGCGGAGGCACGCTGCGGAATCGAGACCGGTGGAATCCCCTCCAGCACGATGCCGACACGTCCGGCACGCGCGCCGAACTCGAGCAGGGCGGCGCCGCCGACGCCGTACTGGCTGCCCGCGACATCGCGATGCACGCCGGTTACGAACAGCAGCTGTAGGCCGGCATGAGCGTGGACGCGCGCGCGCGCCGCCGATTTAGCTTGTGCGCTTGTGCCCGTTAGCAACGCGGCCGCGCCCAGCGCAACGGCGAGCGCGCGTAGGCGGCGGTTACTGTCTAGTTGCATCGACAAGCAGTATGCCGCGCCGGTTGGCGTTCGTGAAGTGGCGCATCGCTGCGACCGTCGCACCGATCGGGTTCTCAGGACGCATCAGTTCGGAGACGGAGTAGCCGGTGCGTTTGCGGACTGCGTCGTCGAACGGCGCGCGCAACGACCCAGACAGGCTTTCGTAGCCGCCGAGCAGCGAAACGACCGGGCCCAGCCGCTGGCCGACCTGCACCGGATCCATCACCACGACGAGCAGCCGGGTCGGTTTGCCGGCGCCGGCACCCCTGAAAGCCGTGAAGTCCAGTCCGAAGCGCAGCATCGCCGTCCTCGCGTCCGAAAGATCGGCAACGTCCGCGCGAAGGTAGCCCGCCGGCGGGCGGTCGTCGAGACCGTTGAGCCACGCGCGCAGCTGCGCGAAAGATCCCGATGTCGACGCGATGACCTCACGGCTGCGGTAGGTTCCGGCGGGAAGCGCGAGCGGCGGATCCCCCGGTACGGTACCCTTGACGATCACGCGCGTGCTGGCTGGAACGGCCAGCACCGTCGCGCCGGCATAGAGGGGGAACCCGATCGGATCGGCCAGCGG
>JAJXWN010000275.1 GCA_021781595.1 bacterium
CGGCGGCACCCTTCGCGCGCTTGAAACGTTCATTAAGGTACGAAAAGATACGGTCTGCTCTGGGCCGTACGCCTCAAGTTTCTTTCGCGGCGCTCCGAAACCCGGAGTGGTAGGTTCTATGATCCGGACGCCGACTTTGCCCCGGCTCGCGCCGTCGACCGTTCGCCGCTCCCGGCTCGAGCGGTGGTTATCGACTCATGCCTCGATACCGCTGCGCCTGCTCATCGCTCCCGCCGGCTGCGGGAAGACGACCGCCGTCCTGAAGTACCTGCCCCACAGCCAGATCGACGCGGCATACTGTGCGCTCCCCGAAGGATGCAGCGCCGGCGGTCTTCGCGAAGAGATCGCGCGCGCGCTCGCCCTGGCTGCGGTGCCGGAGTCGTACGAGGCGCTGATCGAGGCGCTGCGTGGGGCGGTCGCGGTGCCGACCGAGCTGGTGGTGGACGACGCCGACAATGCGGCCTCCGACGCCATCGCGCTCCTCGCCCGCTTGTTCGAAGACGCGCCCGCATCGCTCACGTTCGTCTACTGCCTGCGCTCGCGCGCATCGCTCGACGCCAAACAGTGGATCGCTCGCGGACTGGCCGTGCTCTGCGATGCGAACCGCCTCGCGTTCGATCCGGCCGAAGTGAGTCTGCTCGCCGAGGCTTGCGGCGTTCCCTATACGCACGTCGATATCGGGCGCCTGATCGAGGAGAGCGACGGCTGGGCGATCGTCGTGAGCGGCGCGATCCGCAACGCTTCCGAGGACGAGCGATCCCTGAACGATGCATACGATCAGTGGCGAAACCGCTACGGTCAGTTCTTCACCGAGTTCATCGCGGCCGATCTCGACCGGGCGAGCGAGGAAGACCGGGCGCTCGTGCGCAGCATCATCGCCGGCGCGGCCTGCGACGACGAAGACCGCCTACGGCGCCTTGAGATACAGGGCCTTTTCGTCGTCAACGACTCGGGTGAGCGCCGGCCTTTCCGCGCGATACGCAGCTTGCGTTCCGGGCGCGGGCGCCTGAGTCCGAGCGCGCGGTTCGCGCCGATGGTCGTGCGAATGTTCGCACGCTTCTCCGCCAGCATCGACGGCAACGAGATCGAATGGATACGCCGCCGCGATCAGCAGCTCGTGAAATATCTGCTGCTCAAGCCGACCGGTAGCGCGACGCGCGGAGAGCTCGCGGCGACGTTCTGGCCCGATGCCGATAAACACCTGGCGGCGCAGAGCGTACGGACCGCCTGCAGCAATATCCGCAAAGCACTTGCGAAGGTCGTGGGGTATGCGGCGGTCGATCTCTATTTTCGAGCGGATCCCGATGTCTGCCTCGATTTGAGCAACGTCGTCGCCGACGTACGGCGCTTTACGGCGCATACGGGAGATGCCGATGCGGATTTCGATCGCGGCAATCTCAAGGAAGCCGCCGTCCATTATCGCGCCGCCGACGAACTCTACACGGGGCGGCTGCTCGACGGCGACGTGCCGGAACCGTGGTTCGCGGTGCAGGCGCAGTTGCTCGAGGACCGCTGCGCGTTGGTGCTCGAGCGCTTGGCCGAGGCGGCCTTCGAAGACGGCGACCTGCCAACCGCCGCGCAGTACGCGTTGCGCGCGCAGAAGATCCACCCGGAGCAACCGGGCATCGTGCGTCTGCTCGCGCGCGTCAGCCCGCAGCATGGCGCGGCGTCTATGGATCCGCGCTCGCTCGAGGAGCACCGTCGCCGCCGCACCAGTGCGTAACGCGCTCCTCGCGCTCGCGCTGCTGGTCCTCGCATTTGAAGTTCACGCGCGCATCGCAGCCGGCGATCTACTCGGAGATTTTCACGCGTTTTATTGCGCGGGGCGCGTAATCGCAGGAGGCGGCGACCCGTATCGCGCCGGACCACTCTACGCGTGTGAATCGCAAGCGCAGCCTTGGCATCTGTACTCGGCCGCCGGAGGCGTCGCGCTTCCCGCGCCGCTGCCCGGGTATGCGCTCGCGCTCTTCGTCCCGCTGGCGTTCCTGCCGTATCCGCTCGCCGCGATCCTATGGCTCCTCGTCTCGTCGGCTGCCGGCGCAGCGGCGGCAGCATGGTCGGCGCGGCTGGCCGGATCGAGCCTTGCCCTTGCCGGCGCCGCGTTCGTGCTGCCGATCGCTGCGGTCTGCATCCCGTTCGGCGAACTCGCGGCGCTATCGGTGGCCGCCTTCCTCTGCGCGGCGCTGGCGATCCGGCGCGGTGCCTACGCTTTCGCGGCGGCGGCGCTCGGCGTTGCGGCGATCGAACCGCATCTCGCGCTGCCCGCTTTCGCGGCGTGCTTTCTGTGGCAGCCGCGCATGCGCGTGCCGCTCGCGATCTGCGCGGCGGCGCTGGCCGCAGTATCGCTTGCGTGCGGCGGTGCGGCCGTCCTCGGTGAATATTTGACGCGCGTGCTTCCCGCCCAGGCGCTCGCGGAGCTGCCGCACACCTCACAGTTCAGTTTGGCGTGGGCGCTGAGCGCGCTCGGCGCATCCGGCCGCGTCGCGCTGAGCGGCGGTGCCGTGAGTTACGCG
>JAJXWN010000276.1 GCA_021781595.1 bacterium
GAGTCCGCCTGCGAGGCCGTCTCGGCGATCGTCGGCAGTGGCATCTTGCCTACCGCGCTCGAGATCATGGACGCGGTCATCCTCGGTGCGGTCGAGGCCGCCTTCCACGCCGGCTACCCCACCGATGCGGGCGCCGTGCTACTGATCGAGAGCGCCGGCTTCGCCGACGAGATGAACGCCCGTGAGGCCGAGATCCGCGCGCTCGTCCGAGCGCAGGGTGCGCTTTCGTGGCGTGCCGCCGCCACCCAAGCCGAGCGCGACGCGCTTTGGGCCGGGCGCAAAGGTGCCGCCGGCGCTACCGGTCGCATCGCGCCGAACTATTACACGCAGGACGTCTGCGTTCCGCGCACGCGGCTCCCCGAGGCGCTGCGAGAGGTCGAACGGTCGGCGCGTGCGCACGGCATCGCGGTCGGCAACGTCTTCCACGCAGGCGACGGCAATCTCCATCCGCTCATGCTCTACGACAAGCGCGACCGGCGCCAAGTTGCCGGCGTCATTGAAGCCGGCAACGAGATATTACAAACGTGCATCGATCTCGGTGGCACCATCAGCGGAGAGCACGGTATCGGCCACGAGAAGCGAGCGGGGATGAATCTCATCTATTCGACCGACGATCTCGCGGCGATGGCGCGCGTGCGCGATGTCTTCGATCCCAAGCGCATGCTCAATCCCGAAAAAATTTTTCCCGCGGGCGCCAAGTGCGGGGAACCGTTGTGAGCGCCGGAGCCGGACGCCGCATTACCCCGAAAAGCGTCGACCGGCTTCGCGACGTCGTCGCAGCCTGCGACCGCACGCGAGAGGCGGTCGCGATCGAAGGCGGAAACACGCTGCGCGGCATGGGCCTGCCGCCGGCGAGCGCCGGCGTCACCGTCGTGACAACCGCACTCGATGCCGTGCTGGAGCACGAGTACCGCGATCTCACGTGCGCCGTGCAAGCCGGCATAACCCTCGCTTCTCTCACCGAGACCTTGGCGGCTCGCGGCCAGTACGTGCCGATCGACGCGCCCCTCGCGCGAAAAGCGACCGTCGGCGGCACGCTGGCGGCGGGGTGGCTTGGACCGCGCCGGCATCTGCTCGGGCGTGCGCGCGACTACGTCATCGGATCGCACGTCGTCCTCGCCGACGGTACGCTCGCCAAAGCCGGCGGAATGGTCGTGAAGAACGTCAGCGGATATGACATGAGCAAGCTCTACGTCGGCTCGTTCGGCACGCTCGGTACGCTCGTACGCGTCAACTTCAAGACGCTGCCCCTGCCGCAGCGGCGCCGCGCCTTCGTCGCCAAACTTCCCGAAGGCACGCGCTCGCGCGCTATCGCGCAGATCGCAGAGCTCGCGATCGCCCCAGCTGCTGCCTTTTGCGTCGAAGGCTATCGCAAGGCTATCGACGGCGAAGACGGGATCGACGGCCGCCTCTTCGTCTTACTCGAGGGATCGTCGACGCTGATCGAGCGCGCCACGCGCGAGCTGCGCTCGGCCTTGGGAAAAGCCGGCGTACCCGAAACCACGATTTTGGATGCCGGCGCAGGCGAGGCGTTCGAGCGCGTGCTCGACGCGACCGTCGCTTGCATCTCCGATCGCTCGGTTACCTACCGCGCACTCGCACCCCCGGAAAGCATCGCCGGCCGGTCTAATGCAATGCGCGATCTCGCGCACCGGCACGAGCTCTTCACCGACGTGCTCGCGGACGTGATGAACGGCGATACGATCCTACGCGTCAGCCGGCGCGACGCGCGCGCGTTTTCGGCGAGCGTCGAGGTCTTCGACGACGCGCTGCACGCGATCGAGCCTCGAGCAATGATCGTCGCCGGAGATACCCCGGTCCGCTCGTCGTTGCTCGTGTGGGGCCAACTTCCGAGCGGCCTTGCGAAGATGCGCGAGATCAAAGCACGCTTCGATCCGAATCGCACGCTGAATCCCGGGCGCTTCGTCGGCGGAATCTAGTGTGCTAGGAGGCTGTCGGAGTTGAACCTGCGCGACGAGATCCGCTGGGCCGCCGGTCACGTCTTGCTCAGCCGCGTTCGCCGGCGCACGCTCTTCGCAGCTGGTCCGCGCGATGCCATCGCGCTCGCGCGTTTTCTGTGCGCGGTCGTACCATCGGCTCGCCGCAGCCTGCGCCGCATCGAGCTGCGCGCCGAACGCATACCCGACGGGCCGCTTCGCCGCGAGGCGCTTTCGAGCGTCGGCTCCAAGGCTTACCATGCTGCGGGCGCCTGCATTCTCGCGACCTTCTTACCGCGCAAAGCGCGCCGGCACTACATCGATATCGTCACGCCGCTGGAGTCGATCTACGATTACCTCGACAACCTGTGCGATCGACACGAGGCCGTGCCCGTCGATGCCTATCCAGTCCTCCATCGCGCAATCGCCGACGCGCTCGATCCGGACGCGCCGCTGCGGCCGTATTACACGCACGGTCCGGCCGGGGACGACGGGGGGTATCTGCAAGGACTGGTGTGCGAGACGCGCAACGCCATCGCGCGCTTCCCCGAGTACCGTCGTTTGGTTCCCGTCT